>NZ_JALXPM010000025.1:0-44097 GCF_025147615.1 Brevibacterium luteolum
ATGACTCCGCTGCACGACCTCGCCGCCCGCTGCGGCATCAGCCCGGTGACCCGCGATGACGACGGCACCCAGCGCCCCGTTCCCGAGGCGGTCCTCACCGGCCTGCTCGAAGCTCTCGGGGTGGCCGCCACCACCGACGACGACGTCGCCGCCAGTCTGCAGCAGCTCGCCGATGACGAGGTGCGCCGGGGACTGCCGCGCTGCGTGACGATGCGGGCAGGCGCACCCGAAGGCGTGCCGGTCCACGTGCGCGAGGGAGCGCCCTACCGGCTCCTCATCGAGACCGAAGACGGTGCCGTGCTGCCGGTCGAGGCGATCGGCGAGGCGACCGCGACCACCTCGGTGATGGTCGACGGGACACCGCAGCTGCGTCAGTGCCGCACCGCCGTTCTGCCCGAAGGGCTGCCGACCGGCTACCACACCCTCGTGCTCACCGACGGCGACGCCGAGCACCGCTGCCCGCTCATCGTCGCCCCCGCCGCCACACCCGGTCCCGGCAGCCGTGCAGGGCAGGCCGGGGATGCCCGCGAGCGGATGTGGGGCCTGTGCGCTGACCTCTACGCGATCCGGTCCCACCGCTCCTGGGGAGTCGGGGACTTCGGCGACCTCAGCGACCTCGTCATCGCCGCCGCCGACCGCGGTGCCGACTTCATCCGACTGGGTCCCATCCACGCACTGCCGATCCGCGAGACCAACGTCAAGAGCTCGAAGGCCAGCCCACTGGGCACCCCATCTCCCTACGTGCCCTCCAGCCGGGTGGCGATCGACCCGATCTACCTGCGCATCGAAGACGTCCCGGAGATCGGCCACGTTCCCGCCGCCCAGCGCGAGGCGATCCAGTCACTCGGCCGCGGCTGGGGCCGGCCGAATGCCGCCGCCGAGCCGATCCCGCGCGCCAAGGTGCTCGGCGACAAGCTCGCCGCCCTGCGCATCCTCTACAGCATGCCCCCGACGCCGACGCGGCGCCGGCTGTTCGCCGACTTCTGCCGGCAGGCCCCGGAGTCGCTCCAACGCTGGGCGCTCATGAGCGCGGCAGCCGCCCACTACGCCACCGGGCGGAACCCGGATGCGTGGCGGGAGAAGATGCCGCACCCGCACAGCAGGACAGCCGCGGAGTTCTCCGAAGAGCACCGCACCGATGTCGAGTTCTGGCTGTGGACCCAGTTCCTGGCCGTCGAACAGCTGCGCCAGGTCAAGGCTGTGGCCGCACAGGTCGGCATGCGGGTCGGGCTCATCACCGACATCGCCCCGGGCATCAGCGCCGAGGGCGGAGACTGGTGGGCGGGCCTGCCCGGCGAGGACGCCGACTCCGGCGGTCAGAGCCTGTACCTCGACGGCATCGAACGCCGCGACGGCTCGGCCTCCAGCGGCGATGCCGCCCTGCGCCCGTGGAATCCGCATCTGCTCGCCGCAGACGGCTACACCGCGGTGCGCGACATGCTGCGCACCGCCGCGGCCGGAGCCGGGGCGATCAGCATCGAGCGCTTCTCCAGCCTCGGCCGGCAGCGGTGGGCCGTCACCGACGCCGAGGAAGATGCCTGGGCCGAAGTGGACCTCGGGAGCGAGGCGATCGATGCGGTGCTCGCCCTCGAATCCGAACGCCTCGGCCTTGACATCCTTTCAACCACCTCGGTGTGGGAGGACCCCGAGCTGCGCCACAGCTTCGCTGACGGGACCGCGCCGGTTGAGACGATCGCCGTGCTCACCCCGCCGACCCACACACCGCTGGCCAGCTACATCAACCTCGGCGACATCGAGGCCGCGCAGAAGCACAAGGCCCTCGACGGCGACGTCCACCAGCTCACCAGCGACGCCCGCACTGCCCGCCAGGAGGTGCTCAAGGAAGCCGCCGAACTCGGTGCGCTGGCCCCGACCGAGACGATGGTCGGCACGATCGACGAACCCTGGCCGGTCGTCGCCGGGCTGCACACCTACCTCGGACAGCTCAACGCCGCCTACCTCGGAGCCTCCCTCATGGATATCGTCGGCCAGGAGGCCCCGCCGCACATTCCGGGCGCGGGGGAGTCCCACCCGAACTGGTCGGTGGTGCTCCAGGACGCGAACGCCCAAGCGGTCCTCATCGAGGAACTCGACCAGCATCCCGGCTTCGCCCAGATCGCGAACACGCTGAGCGAACAGGTCTCCGGCGGCCTTAGGCTGGAGGCCACCGAGCCGGCCGCCGGCTTCGCCGCAGACACCGGTTCGACGGCCGCCGACGAACTCCAGGCCGATGCCGGAGAGGGCGCATCGGGCAGCGAACGGCAGACCACCGGCTCGACAGCTGCCAGCGCCCGCACCCGTGAGGAGGACAGATGACCAGCGAATCCGCGAATGCGCAGTCAGCCGGCAGCGCGACCGGTGTGCCGGCAGACGCCCACGCCGAGGCGCCTGCGGAGCTCACGCGACTGCGCAACAGCATCGACAACGTCGACGCCGCGCTCATCCACATCCTCGCCGAACGGTTCAAGCTCACCGAAGCCGTCGGCCGGCTCAAAGCCAGCAGCGACTTGCCGCCCGCCGACCCGGCACGTGAGGCCCGGCAGGTCGAACGGCTGCGCTCCCTGGCCGAGGAGAGCCACCTCGATCCCGAATTCGCTGAGAAGTTCCTCACATTCATCGTCGCCGAGGTCATCCGCCACCATGAGCGGATCGCCGAGGAGAACCGCGACAGCTCAGCCTGAGCCGGTGCGGCGCCGGCTGCCAGGGGAGAGGCGCCGGTGACAGGGCCGCCCGGCTGCTTTGAATCCGGTGGCCAGGCGCGCTAGACTGTTGCGTCGGTGCAGAAAGCACCACGGTCGATCCTTCCTCTCAATGGGTCGGATCCTCCTGCCGGTTGCCGCGCAGCCTGCAGAAGGAGACGGACCAAGGAAGTATTGCCGTTTCGGGAAGTCGCCGCAGCATCCGGCTGGGCGCGCAGAATGCTAAGAAGGGGTTCGCACATGGTCTATGCCATCGTCCGTGCCGGCGGCCATCAGGAGAAGGTCAGCGTCGGCGATATCATCACCGTCAACCGTATGAAGGCCGCAGCTGGCGACAACGTCGAACTCGAAGCAGTTCTGCACGTCGACGGCGACACCGTCACCCACGACTCTGACTCGCTTGCCGAGATCACCGTGACCGCCGAGGTCGTCGACGAGACCCGCGGACCGAAGATCGTCATCCAGAAGTACAAGAACAAGACTGGATACAAGAAGCGGATCGGTCACCGCCAGGATCTCACCCGCCTGAAGATCACCGGTATCAAGTAAGCACACCCAGCTCTTTCTAGGAGACACACTATGGCAACGAAAAAGGGAGCGAGCTCGACCAAGAACGGTCGCGACTCAAACGCCCAGCGACTGGGTGTCAAGCGCTTCGGCGGCCAGACCGTCAACGCCGGCGAGATCCTCGTCCGTCAGCGCGGCACCCGTTTCCACCCGGGCGCCAATGTCGGCAAGGGCGGCGACGACACGCTGTTCGCCCTCTCGGCAGGCACCGTTGAGTTCGGCGCGAAGGGCGGCCGCAAGGTCGTCAACATCGTCGCCGGCTGATAACAGACATTCCGGCAGTCCGGCTGCCGGCTCACCACGACGGTGAGCGCACGGAGGGGTGAGTCCGCACGGACTCACCCCTTTGCGCATCTTCCGCACCGTTCGCTCCCCGGGCGCATCACCCACCGAGGCGTTGCGCCCGCTAGGCTTGAGCGGGCAGCCGCTGGACAGCTGTGCCAGCACCCAGACCAGGCAGCACACCTGGTCGTCAACCACAGGATGACAGGACGCTATGGCCATCGAATTCATTGACCGTGTGACTCTGCACGTCTCCGCAGGCGACGGCGGCAACGGCTGCACGTCGGTGCGGCGTGAGAAGTTCAAGCCCCTCGGCGGCCCCGACGGCGCCAACGGCGGTAACGGCGGCGACGTTATCCTCGAAGTCGACGACCAGACCACCACGCTCCTGCCGTACCAGCGCTCACCGCATCGCAGCGCTCCCAACGGCGGGATCGGCAAGGGCGACCTGCGGCATGGCGCCGACGGTGAGGACCTCATTCTGGCCGTGCCCTCCGGCACGGTCGTGAAAGCCGCTGACGGCACCCTGCTGGCCGACCTTGTCGAGCCGGGCACCCGGTTCATCGCCGCCGCCGGCGGCCGCGGCGGGCTCGGCAACGCAGCCCTTGCCTCGAAGAAGCGCAAGGCACCCGGCTTCGCCCTGCTCGGCGAACCCGGTGAGACCCGCGACCTCATCCTCGAAGTCAAGACCGTCGCCGACGTCGCCCTCATCGGCTACCCGTCAGCCGGCAAGTCCAGCCTCATCGCCGCCCTCTCGGCAGCCAAGCCGAAGATCGCCGACTACCCCTTCACCACGCTCGTGCCCAACCTCGGCGTCGTGCAGGCCGGCGACACCCGCTACACGATCGCCGATGTGCCCGGGCTCATCCCCGGAGCCGCACAGGGCCGCGGTCTCGGCCACGAGTTCCTCCGCCACGTCGAACGCTGCGCAGTCCTCGTCCACGTCATCGACATGGCCACCTGGGAGACCGACCGCGACCCGGTCAGCGACCTCAAGACCATCGAAGCCGAACTCGCCGCCTACGAGGTCGACGTCGCCCCCGGAGACGACAACACCGCAGGCGACCTGCTGCTGCTGACCGAACGGCCCACCCTCGTGGCCTTCAACAAGGTCGATGTGCCCGACGCACAGGATCTGGCCGACATCGTCCGCGAGGACGTCGAGGCCGCCGGCTACCGGGTCTTCGACGTCTCGGCTGCCACCCACAAGGGACTGAAGGAACTGTCGTACGCGCTGGCCGACATCGTCGCCGCCGAGCGCGAACGCCGCGCTGCCGAAGCGAAGGAACCGGTGCGCACCGTCATCCGCCCGGTCGCCGTCGACGACACCGGATTCCAGATCGTCGAAGAGCACTCCGCTGACGGTCCGGTCTTCCGGATCCTCGGCGCCAAGCCCGAACGCTGGGTGCGCCAGACCGACTTCGGCAACGACGAAGCCGTCGGCTACCTTGCCGACCGGCTCGAGCGCCTCGGTGTCGAAGAAGAGCTGTTCCGGGCCGGAGCCAAGCCCGGTGAGACCATCGTCATCGGACCCGATGACGGGGTGGTCTTCGACTGGGATCCGACCATGGTCGGCGGAGCCGAACTGCTGGCCGCCCCACGCGGCGGCGACGCCCGGCTCGAAGAGAGCGGCCGCGCCACCCGCCGGGAGCGCAAGGCCGCCTTCCACGAGCGGATGGACGCCAAGGCCGCCACGCGCGCCGAGTTCGAAGCCGAGCGGCTGGCCGAGAAGGCCCTGCGGGAGGAAGGAGAACAGGGGTGAGCGATGTGACCCTGGAGGCCACCCGCGAGGCGGTGCGCCGCGCCAAGCGCGTCGTCGTCAAGATCGGCTCCTCGTCGCTGACCTCGGTGGCAGGCGGCCTCAACCGCGACCATCTGCGCGCCCTGACGACCGCACTGGCTCAGCACCGGGCTGCCGGCCACGAGGTCATCCTGGTCTCCTCCGGCGCGATCGCCGCCGGCCTCGAACCGGCCGGACTGCCCAAACGGCCGAAGGACCTCGCCACCCAGCAGGCCGCCGCGGGCGTCGGCCAGGGCCTGCTCATGGCGGCCTACACCACCGTGCTGCGCGAACACGCCGTCGTACCCGGCCAGGTGCTGCTGACCGCCGACGACCTTATCCGCCGCACCCAGTACCGCAACGCCCAGCGCGCCATCGAACGCCTCCTTGCCCTGGGCGTCATGCCGATCGTCAACGAGAACGATGCTGTGGCCACCCACGAGATCCGCTTCGGCGACAACGACCGTCTCGCTGCCCTCGTCGCCCACCTGACCCACGCCGATGCACTCGTGCTGCTCTCCGACGTCGACGCCCTGTACACCGCACCCCCGGGCGACCCGGACTCCCGCCGCGTCGACTTCGTCCCGGACCAGGACGCACTGGCCGCCTACGGCATCGGCGGCACCGGGGCGGCCGGCACTGGCACCGGCGGGATGCTGACGAAGGTGCAGGCGGCGACCATGGCCGCCGACTCCGGCATCCCGACCGTGCTGACAGCAGCCGACAACGTCTACCGGGCACTGGCCGGAGAGGACATCGGCACTTACTTCGCCGTCACTCACCGGCGCCGCCAGACCCGCCTGCTGTGGCTGGCGCATTTGGCCCAGACACTGGGTTCCATCCGCATCGACGACGGTGCCGTGCGCGCGATCTCCCGGCGCGGCACGTCTCTGCTGGCTGCCGGGGTCAGCGGCGTCGACGGGGAGTTCGAAGCCGGAGATCCAGTTGATGTTCGCGACTCTGAGGGTAGGCTGGTGGCGCGTGGGCTGGTGAACTTCGCCGCTCACGAACTCCCAGACCTGTTCGGGCTGTCCACTGATGAACTGGGTCGGCGCTTCGGGGATGACTACCGCAAGGAGATCATCCACCGCAACGACCTGGTTCTCACCGACGCCGTCTTCTAAGAAAGCACTGACCATGACGGAAACTGCGACTTCTGAGATCCATCCCAAGACCGTGCGCGCGATCACCCGCATCGCCAAGAGCGCCAAGGATGCCTCCACGGAGCTGGCCACCACCTCGACTGCGGTGAAGAACGCCGCGCTCGAGGCGATCGCCCAGACGCTGGAGGAGAACACCGCTGACATCCTGCAGGCCAATGCCGAGGACCTGGAGATGGCGGAGAAGAAGGGCACGGCTGAGGCACTGCTCGACCGGCTGCGGCTGACCGAGGAGCGCATCGCCGACATCGCTGGTGCTGTACGCGAGGTCATCGCGCTCGACGACCCGGTCGGCACCGTCATCCAGGGCCGCACCCTGCTCAACGGCATCCAGCTGACCGAACAGCGGGTGCCGATGGGCGTCATCGGTGCGATCTACGAAGCCCGCCCGAACGTCACCGTCGACATCGCCGCCCTTGCCATCAAGGCCGGCAACGCCGTCGTGCTGCGCGGGGGATCGGCTGCGAAGTCCTCGAACACGCTGCTCATCGAGCTGTTGCGCTCAGCGGTCGAAAGCACGGGCCTGCCGGCCGCGACCGTCGCTGGCATCGACGAGTACGGCCGCGACGGTGCGAAGGTGCTCATGCAGTCACGTGACTTCGTCGACCTGCTCATCCCGCGCGGCGGCGCCGACCTCATCTCGACTGTCGTGCACGAGTCGATCGTGCCGGTCATCGAGACCGGGGTCGGCAATGTGCATATGTTCCTCGACGCCTCGGCCACGGCCCGGCAGTCCGCCGGCCTCGTCGTCAACTCCAAGACCCAGCGGCCGAGCGTGTGCAACGCCCTGGAGACCCTGCTGGTGCATGAGAAGGCGGCCCGGCGCGTGCTGCCGAAGATCCTCGGCGAACTCGACGCCCACGGCGTGACGATCCACGCTGGTTCCGATGTCGGCGAGTACGCCCCAGACGGTGTCAAGGTCCGGCGGGTCTCGCGCCGTGACTGGGCCAAGGAGTACCTCGGCCTGGAGATCGCGATCAAGCTCGTCTCCAGCCTGGACGAGGCCATCGAGCACATCCGCGCCTACACCTCCGGCCACACCGAGGTCATCGTCACCAACGACATCTCCAACGCCGACGCCTTCGTCGGTGCCGTCGATGCCGCCGCTGTCGGCGTCAACGTCTCAACCCGGTTCACCGACGGCGGGCAGTTCGGCCTCGGAGCGGAGGTCGGCATCTCGACGCAGAAACTGCACGCGCGCGGGCCGATGGGCCTGACCCACCTGACGACGAGCAAGTGGATCATGCGCGGCAGCGGACAGCTGCGCATCTGAATCGATGGCCGGCCACGCCGCGCCCGGGTGCGCGCTGACCTGCATTTCATGAGAAACTGGTGACGACTGTCGCGCCCGCGCGGCAGCCGGCACCATCTGACACAAGGAGAAACTGAGTGAAGACCGCCATCCTGCTCGCCCAGGCAGCACCTGAGCATCATGTCGTCATCGACCTGCCGATGGACCCGATCTACTTCGGCCTCATCGCATTTGGCATCCTGATGTTCCTCATGTTCGTCACGATGTCGTGGAAGGGCATCTCGCACCGTCACTGACATGTCATCAGGTCCGCGCAGAGTCGGTGTCATGGGTGGCACCTTCGATCCCATTCACAACGGTCACCTGGTCGCCGCCAGCGAGGTGGCGGCCACGTTCGACCTCGATGAGGTCGTGTTCGTGCCCACCGGCATTCCGTATCAGAAGCAGCACGTCACCGCTGCTGAGCACCGCTACCTTATGACGGTCATCGCGACCGCCTCGAATCCGCGGTTCACCGTCTCCCGGGTCGACATCGATCGGCCCGGGGAGACGTACACCATCGACACGCTGCGCGATCTGGCCGAGGTGTATGGTGAAGAAACCGAGCTGTACTTCATCACCGGCGCCGACGCGGTCGAGCAGATCCTGACGTGGAAAGACGTCGAGGAGCTGTTCTCGCTGGCGCACTTCGTCGGCGTCACCCGGCCAGGACACGACCTCAACGGCGACGGCATCCCGACCGATGAGCTGAGCCAACTGCAGATCCCGGCCCTGGCGATCTCCTCGACCGACTGCCGGGCACGTGTGGAAAAGGGCCTGCCGGTCTGGTACCTGGTGCCCGATGGTGTCGTGCAGTACATCGCAAAGCACGAGCTGTACAGGAGTGAGGATGGCTGACGAGTTCATGTCCCGCAAGGCGCGCCGTGAAGCAGAGCGGCGTGCCGCCGAGCAGGCTTTCGAAGCCCGGCAGAGCAGCGGACAGCCCGGGCAGCCGCCGGCAGACACGACACCGGCAAGCACGACTCAGGTACAGCAGACCCAGGCACCTGCCGACCAGCCAGCAGCCCAGCAGCAGGCGGTCCCGGCTTTCGACGGCGCCGAGGTGCCGCCAGTGCGCCACGAGCGCGGCCCGCTGGCAGCCGACCGGCCGGTCGAAGAGGCACCCCCGCAGACCGCAGCCAACCGCCGTCGCTACGACGACGCCTCAGCACCGGTGCGCCGGACTGATCAGCATCAGCAGAACGGTCAGCCGCAGGTGCAGGAAGCCCAGTCGACGCCCTCACCCTCCCAGCCGGTGCCTTCACCGCCGAAGCCCGAGCATGCGCCGCCGCCGTCTGCGACGGACCTGCCGACGTTCGCCACGCGCGCCGAACGGCGCCGCTATCTGCGCGAACACGGGCTCGTGCCCGCTCCCGCCGACGCCGCCGACGCCACCGTTACCGGTGAGAGCGCCGCCGGCACCGGACCGACCGCCCAGGACACCCCGGCAGCAGCGAGCGATGACACCGAGCAGGCTGCGGCGATGACCCCGCGCCCACCGGCCCCGCCGGTCGAGGAGAGCAGCGCAGCCACAAACCAGCGTCCGTACCCCTCGGCCCCGGCCCGGCAGGCCACGGCGAGCAACCTCGCCGGCGACCTCAGCGACGACGTCGCAGACGAGCGTCCGCACACCATGAGCCCCGGCGCCTATGCCACCAGCCATCCGGGCACCCCTGCGGCCCCGGCTCAGGGATCCAGCGGGATGCCAGTCGAGCAGATCGGCACCCAGCGGATGTCACCAGGAGCCAGGCCCGATGCTGTCGTTGCCTCCCCGCCGCCTGCCACCCAGCCAGCCGGCTCACCGCTGCCGTCAGCCCAGCCGACGCCCTCGCCGTCAGCTCAGCAGACCGCAGCACCCGAACAGGCTGCGGCAGCAATCCCGGTGCCCGAGCATGGCCGCCCGGTAACCGGCACGACCCCGCCGACGGCAGGCGGTGTGGACCTCACAGCGCGACGCCAGCGCCGCGCCCCCGTCGTCAAGCCCCCGCAGACAGAGGGCATCCGCGTCGTCACCGGCGCCGCCCAGCTCGCCCGCACCCAGGCGGCGATCGACGAGGCCCGGCGCGCCGACGACGCCCAGACGCCCACCGCCTCGGGTACGGCCGCCGGCACCCAGACCGACCCCAGCGCCGAGGCCGACGACCACGCACTGCGGGTGCGCGCCTCCGGCCCGATGACCACCCCGATCGACGCGATTCCACAGGAAGACCTCGACAAGGAGGTCGAAGGTGACGCCGTCGAATCGTGGGACGCCCCAGACGCCGGGGAGGGCGATGAGCTCGCCAGCCCGCCAGCCCCGCCGATGAGTGCGCGCCAGATCACCCACGAAGACGGCGACATCCTCTACGACGGCGAGCCGTCGAAGCTGCCGTTCATCGTGCTCGGAATCGCAGGAGTCGCGGCGCTCACCCTCATCATCTTCGCCCTCATCCTCATCTTCTGAGGTCTCCTCGTAACGAAAGGAACTGCGTGACGGCTACCGACCACGCGATCGCACTGGCCCGGACTGCCGGACAGGCCGCCGCCGACAAGCTCGGCACCGACATCGTCGCCCTCGACGTCAGCGAGCAGCTCTACCTCACCGACATCTTCCTCATCGCCTCCGTGTCCAATGAGCGGCAGGCCGGCGCCGTCATCGACGCCGTCGAACAGGCGCTGCGCACAACCCACGACGTCAAACCGGCCCGGCGTGAAGGCAAGGGCTCCTCAGGCTGGTCGCTCATCGACTTCGGCGATGTCGTCGTCCACGTCTTCAACGCCGAGGACCGGCAGTTCTACGCTCTCGAAAGCCTGTGGAAGGACTGCCCGGTCATCGAACTCGACATCGACGCAGGCAGCGACAGCGCAGCCGGTGAACCGGCGGCAGGTGTGCAGGACTGATGGTCCAGGCGCTGTACTTCGTCCGGCACGGCGAGACCGACTACAACCGGGAGGGCCGCTTCCAGGGCCACGCCGACATCCCGCTGAACGCCCGCGGCCGTGAGCAGGCAGCAGCGGTGGCCGCCGAGCTGGCTGGTCACGGCATCCGCACTATCGTCTCCTCTGACCTCTCCCGCGCCCGCGAGACCGCTGATGCGATCGCCGGTGCCCTCGGCGTCGAGGTCGAGGAGAACCCGCTGCTGCGCGAACTCAACGTCGGCGACTGGCAGGCCAAGACCCGCCAGGAGATCAGCGAGATCTGGCCCGAGCAGCTCGCCGCCTGGCTCGGCGGCCAAGACATGCGCCCACCCGGCGGCGAGAGCCGCAGCGAATCAGCCAACCGGGTCGTGCAGGCGATCCGCGCCCTCGTCGCAGAGATCGGCGAGGTTGACGGAGCAATCGCCATCGTCGCCCACGGTGCGGTGCTGCGCGGGGCTGCCGAGGAACTCCTCGGCATGAGCGCCGGCAGCGGCAGCCTCGGCGTTCTCGGCAACTGCGCCTACGGTGTGCTCACCCCGCGCCGGGACGCGTGGGTGCTGCGCAGCTGGGGGATGAGCGCCACCGACACCCCCGCGTGAGGCGCGCGGTCAGCGCAGTGGGCGGGCGCTAGTCCTCGGCTGGTGCTCGTCGCCCACCAGCTGGTGAGCGAGATCGAGCAGCTGCTGGGCTGAGCGCTCCCAGCTGAACGTCTGTGCCTGCCTGCGGCCTGCCTCGGCGGCGGTTCGCCAGCGTTCGGCATCGGCAAACCGGAGCACGGCAGCAGCCATCGCCTCGGGGTCCCGCGGGTCGAAGAACTCCGCAACACCATCGGCGAGTTCGTGGAAAACCGGGATGTCCGACAGCGCGACCGGCACTGCGCGGCTCATCGCCTCGACGACCGGCAGACCGAAGCCCTCATCCAACGACGGCATGACGAGCGCGGTCGCCCGATCGAGCAGCTGCTGATAGTCCGCATCGCTGATCCCGCGGTGGAAGACCACCCGGGCACAGTCCGGCGTGAGGCTGCGCAGCCGCGCCTCGATCTGCGCAGTGATGCCACTGGCCAGGTGCAGCGTCCAGCCCGGCAGCCAGTGCAGCGCCTGGACGAGCGTGTCGACGTTCTTATACGGCAGGAACGAACCCATGTAGACGAGCGTGCGCGCATCATGGCCACTGCTGCGCTGCGGCAGCTCGGCCGGCGGGGTGGCGGCATTGCGGATGACGGTGATCGGGCGGCTGGTGAAGTCATGCTCGGCCAGCAGCCGGGCGGTCGTCTCCGAGACCGCAGCAACCGCGTCAGCACGGTCGAGCAACAGCCGCTGCGGCCAATGCGCCTTGTGATACAGCCGCCACAGCCCCCGCACCGGGGCCGGCAGGTCACGCGGCGGCAGCGGGTGCGAGTAGTAGATGAGATCGTGGATCGTGAGGATGAGCTTGTAGTCACGCGGCCAGGAGCCCATCACCTGCATGGGGGAGAAGACGACATCGGCGCCGAGCCGGTTGACCTTCGTGCCGATCCACAGTTCCGCAGGCGACAGCGGAGAATTCAGCTTCACCGACTCGACCTCGGGCAGCATAGCCAGCTGCCGGTCGTCGTGAATGATCGCGGTGACCTCGACGTCGGTGCCTGAGGTGAGCTCGAGCAGGGAGGTGAGCAGGGAGGCGCCGTACCGGGAGATCCCGTCATGATGGGTCATGCGGGTGAACCGGGCATCGAAGAAGAGTCGCATCGCCACCAGCCTAGGCTACGTCCTGCGGTGATCTGCGGTCGGCTTCAGGGTGATATCAGGTTCTCAGCGTTTTGGCGAGCTTCGTTCAGTGTCGATATTATGTTGCGTATGTTCGAAGCGACTCCCGCACCCGTGCCAGCAGCCGCATTCCGAGCTCTTCAACCTGAGAGCGCCATCACGGGTGGACGGGTGGAACATCCATGACAGGACTTGTGACCCTGGCCCTGCTGGCCGGTCTTGTCGCTCTGACCCCGGTCGTCACCGCTCTCTTCGGCCGGGCCTCCGGCTGGCTCATCGGCGCCGCCTACGTCGCTGCCGCCATCGCCTTCATCCCGGCCACCCAGGCAGTGCTCGCCGGTGACACACCGGAATGGGCGCTGCCGTGGATGCCGGCCTTCAACGTCGAGCTCGCCTTCCGCATCGACGGCATCGGCGTGGTCTTCACCCACATCGCGCTGCTTATCGGCGCGGCCGTGCTCTTCTACTCGACACACTATCTCGATAAGGGCCGCAACCTCAGCTTCTACTGGCTGATGGTCGCCTTCACCTTCTCGATGGTCGCTCTTGTGCTGACCAACGACCTCGTCGTCCTGTTCATCGCCTGGGAGCTGACGTCCCTGGCGTCCTTCATGCTCATCGCCCGGTCGGGCTCTTCCGGGGAGGCGCCGTCGTTCCGCACACTCCTCATCACCTTCATCGGCGGTGTGCTGCTGCTTGTCGCCGTCGGGTTCATCATCGCTTTCACCGGCACCACGAACATCGTCGCCGCCCTGACCGATCCGTTCTGGGCAGCCAATCCGGCTGCCACCACGGCAGTGGCGCTGCTCGTGGCGATCGCGGCGATGACGAAATCCGCGCAGTTTCCGTTCCACACCTGGCTGCCTGATGCGATGGCCGCCGCCACCCCGGTCAGCGCCTACCTGCACGCTGCCGCCGTCGTCAAAGCCGGCATCTTCCTGCTCATCCGCTTCACCCCGGCCTTCCACACCACCCCGGCGTGGAACGGCCTGCTCATCACTACCGGCCTCATCACCACGGCACTCGGCGGCTGGTTCGCCCTCAACCAGGCGGACCTGAAGAAGCTCATGGCCTACTCGACGGTCAGCCAGCTGGGCCTCATCGTCGCTGCAATCGGCGTCGGCAGCGAACTGGCCCTCGCGGCGGCCGTCTTCCACGTCATCGCCCACGCGCTGTTCAAGTCCGGGCTGTTCATGATGGTCGGCGTCATCGACCACATGGGCCACACCCGCATGTTCGGCCGTATTCCACAGCTGTTCCGTATCGCCCCGATCTCGTTCGCCGTCACCGTCCTCGGCACCGCCTCGATGGCCGGCATCCCGCCGCTGTTGGGCTTCGCGTCGAAGGAGACGGTGTTCATGGCGCTGCGTGAGACTCCGGGCGCGGCCGCGCTCGGCTGGCTTGCCCTCATCGCCGGTGCTGCGGCGTCGGTGCTGACGTTCGCCTACTGCGCCAAGATCGTCTTCGGCAGCTTCGTCGACGGGCCCGAGGTGCCGGCAGAGAAGCTCGGCCACGAGGACAAGGTCATGCTCACCTTCGCGGCCCTGCCGATCCTTGCGTCCGTGCCGCTGGCGTTCATGCTGCCGACACTGGAGAACCTTGTCGTCCCGGCCGCTGCGGCAGCGCTGCCGGGCACCGACCCGCACCCGCACCTGGCCCTGTGGCACGGCATCAGCCCCGAGCTCATCGCCTCCGCCCTCATCATCGTCGCCGGCACCGTCATCATCCTCACCCGCCAGCGCGCCTGGGAATTCTTCACCGCCGCTACCCTGCCGTTCAACGGCGCCGATGTCATCGACGTCATCACCCGGTTCCTCGGCCGGCTCGGCGCCCGGGCCACCCGTCTCATCGGCGATGAGCGCGGCGCCCCGCACGCCGCAGCACTCATCGGGTTTATGACGGTTGTCTCGATCGGCGGCTTGGCCACTGTGCTGGCCGGCCACGAGCTGCCGGCCGCGCAGCCGAATCTGTCGCGCCCGATCGACTTCGTGCTGCTGGGACTCATCGGGTTCTCCGTCATCGCCGTCTGCTTCTCTCGCTCCCGCATGACCGCCACCGTCGCGCTGTCGGCCGTCGGCATCCTTGCGACCATCCAGATCATGGCGATCGGCGCACCCGACGTCACGCTCACCCAGTTGCTCGTCGAGGCGATGACGATCATCGTCATCATGCTCGTGTTGCAGAAGCTGCCGCGCACCTTCTGGAAGTATCCCAAGCGCATGCAGGTCCGCCGCGGCGTGCTCGCCATCCTCGCCGGCATCGGCGTCGGCGGCATGACATGGGCGATGGCCGGCCGGCGCGAACGCTCCGACATCGCGATGTGGTACCTGAATGAGGCCCCGGAGATCTCTGGGGGCAACAACATCGTCAACGTCATCCTCGTCGAATTCCGTGCACTCGACACCCTCGGCGAACTCACCGTGCTCGGCATGGCCGGCATCGCCATCGTCGCCGTGATGTCGACGGTGCGCGACAAGTACATCGACCCGCCGGCCTCCGAGGTTCCGGAGATGCCGCGCCGGCCGTGGATCGTGCTGCGTCCGCGCGGTTCCATGGCCCACCGTGCGGTGTCTCTGGCCTGGCCGAACGTCGTGGCCATGCAGCTCATGGTCCGGATCGTCGGCCCGATCCTGGCGATCACCTCGGCGCTCATCTTCTGGCGCGGGCACAACGAGCCCGGCGGCGGCTTCATCGCAGCGCTCGTCGGCTCGGCGATCGTCGGGCTGATGTATATGTCGACGTCGAAGGACCGGGCGATCGGCCCGCCGCGCGCGCCGCTGTTCCTCATCGGCGGCGGCATGCTCGTCGCCGTGCTGACCGGCATCGCCGGACTCATCTTCGCCGGGTCGTTCCTCGAGCCGATCCACGGTTACATCCTCGGCGAGCACTTCTCGACCTCGCTCATCTTCGATGTCGGCGTCTATCTGGCGGTCGTCGGACTCATCCTCGTGTCGTTCAACCTGCTCGGCACCTCGGATTCAGCCTTCACCCCGGCTGGTGACGACGTCCTCTACCTCGGTGAGATGCACCGCGATGTCGTCGATCACGAGCGCACCCGAGAACGCACCGACGAGATGGTCCACGGTGAGCTCGCCGGCCCGATGGAGAACATGCGAGGCGAGCCGCCCACAGCTGAGGACTACTTCAGAGAAGAGAGCGACCACACCCGGTTGTCGAGATCATCGAGGCACATCGGCTCAGGCACCCAGATGAAGGAGCGTGGAGAATGATCCTGGCAGTCACAGTCGGCGTTCTCACCGCAGGCGGGGTGTACCTGCTGCTGCAGCGCTCCATGGTGCGTGCCGTCTTCGGTCTCACGCTCATCTCCCACGCCGCGAATTTCGCGCTGCTGGCCTCCGGCGTGCCCGCCTGGCGCGGTGAGCCGCTGGCCGACCGCACCGACATCGCGGTCGCAGCAGATCCGCTGCCGCAGGCCTTCGTGCTCACCGCCATCGTCATCACCCTTGCGGTGACGATCTTCATGCTCGCGATGGCTGTGCTCGGACACGATGACGACCAATACCGCACACCGGAGACAGGGGAGGCCCACCAGCAGTGAATCCCGCTCTTCTGCTCCTCATCATCGCCGTGCCGCTGTTCGCCTCGGCGATGACCGTCCTCATCCGCGTGCGCGTCTTCGAACGCGCCCTGCTGCTCGCCGTTCCGGTCTTCGTCTTCGTCTTCGGCATCGTGCTGCTCGTCTACCACCAGCAGGTGCCGGTCATCGCCCACTCGGTCGGCGGATACGAAGACGGCCTGGCGATCCCGTTCGTGTCCGACACGTTCACCGCGCTCATGCTCACCGTCACCTCGCTGGCGGCGTTCGTGTGCTGTCTGTTCCTCATCACCACCGGTGAGGACCAGTACCGGTTCGTACCCTCGCTGGTGCTCATGATGCTCTCCGGCGTTTACGGTGCCTTCCTCACCGGCGACCTGTTCAACCTTTTCGTCTTCATCGAGGTCATGGTGCTGCCGTCCTACGCGCTCATCGCCGTGACCGGCACCTGGCGGCGCCTGGGTGTGGGGCGGATGTTCGTCATCGTCAACCTGCTCATCTCGACGATCCTCGTCATCGGCGTCGGCTTCGTCTACGGTGCTGCAGGCACCGTGAACATCGCCGGTATCGCAGCGATCGGCCATGTCAGCCCGCAGCTGTCGCTGGCGGTCGGCTTCCTGCTCGTGGCCTTCCTCGGCAAGGCCGGCGCGGCTCCCATGCACGGCTGGCTCATCCGCTCGTATCCGAACACCTCGGCGGGGATGATGGCGCTGTTCTCCGCCCTGCACACGAAAGTCGGCCTCTACGCCGTCTACCGTGTCTACACCGCAGTCTTCGGCCAGCCGGCCCCGTGGGCGTGGGTGCTCGTCGCACTCGTCATCGTCACGATCCTTCTCTCGGTTGTCTCCGCGTTCGGCGAGCACCGGGCCCGCAACGTGCTGGCGTTCACGATGTCCAACGGCGTCGGCCACATCCTCATCGGTGTCGCCCTCATGACCGCCGCAGCACTGTCGGCGGGCATGTACTACCTCATCCACCACATCATCACGATGGCCGGGCTGCTGCTCGTGCTCGGCGCCGTTGAGCAGACCTACGGTACCGGCGCGTTCAAGAAGCTCTCGGGCCTGGCCCGGCGGGAGAAGTTCGCCACGGTCCTCATGGTGCTCGGGCTCTTCAGCATCATCGGCCTGCCGCCCACCTCGGGCCTGTGGGGCAAAGTCGGGCTGATCCTCGCCTCGGCATCGGCAGACCGGCCCGGCTCCTGGATCATCATCGCCGCGATCGTCATCGGCTCGATCATCGGGCTCATGGCCCTGCAGCGGATGTGGTCGAACACGTTCTGGGGCAAGGACATGACGACCTACCACCCGGACTCCAAGCAGACCGGACGCGCCCCAGCCACGGAGCTGACCGACGATGTGCGCATCCCGAACCGGCTGCTCATGCCCGGCGCGATCATGATCGCCGTCTCGGGGTTCCTGTTCTTCGGCGCCCAGCTCGTCATCCCGTTCACACAGCACGCCGCCGAGAGCCTGCTCAACATCACCCCCTACCTGGAGGCGGTGCTCGGACATGTTTAATCCCATCAGCGCGGTCGGATACTCCGCGTGGATCCTCAAGGAAGTCGTCGCCGGCAGCGTCGAGGTCATCACCCACATCTTCCAGTCCGGCGGCTACGGCCACCCGATGATCGTCGAACTGCCGCTGCGCTGCGTGACCGATGTCGAGGTCACCCTCATGGCCTCGTCGATCACCATCACTCCGGGCACCCTCGTCGTCGCCGTCGGCGCCGGGGACGAGCGCCGCCCGCCGACCCTGTTCGTCCACGTCCTCTTCGCCGACAGCGAGGACGAAGCACTCGAAGGACTGCGCGACATGGAGAGCCGACTGCTCAAGGTCACCCGCGGACGCGCACCCGGTGACATCCGTGAGGGCACGAAGTCGGGTGATGTGCGATGACCGTCGTCATCTGGATCTGCATCGCTCTGCTGGCCGCCAGCATCGTCATCGGACTGGTGCGTGCGCTCACCGCCATCGATATGGGTTCGCGAGCCATCATCGGCGACCTCGTGTACTTCTCTGCCATCGGCATCCTCACCTGCATCGCGATGCTCGTGGACCTGTCGATCATCCTCGACGTCATCTTCCTGTCCTCGCTGCTCGGCATCCTCGCCACGGTGGCGCTGGCCCGCATCCAGACAAGGGGGCACCGATGATCCCGGACACCCTGGCCGCTGTGTTCGTCGGGATCTTCGGGATCACCGGCAGCCTGCTCATGTTCTTCTCCGTCATCGCGATGTTCCGTGCCAAGGACGCCCTGGCCCGCATCAGTGTTTTCTCACCGGCCACCGGCCTCGGCATGCCGCTCATCCTTGCCGCCGCCTACATCTACACGCTGTGGCAGGACGGCTTCAGCCTCATGCGCCTGCTGATGGCCCTCGTCGCGTTCGTCTCGCTGCTGCTGGTGTCCTCGGTCGCCTCGAACACCCTCTCGCGGGCGACCTTCATGGGCGGCTCACCGGTATGGCGCAAGACGCACCCGAACCGGCTGGCCGAGCCGCGCCACCCTGAAGACGACGCCGGCCTCAACTGAGCGGTCAGTCCTCGATCGCGTCGATGATCCCTGTGATCTGCTCCGGGCGCTCATAGTGCGTCAGGTGCCCGACGCGATCGAACACCACGAGCCCGGCATCCGGAAGCGAATCAGCGAACGCCGTAGTCGCGGCCAGCGGCGCGATCTTGTCATCCCGCCCGGCGACCACGGTGACCGGCATCGTCAACGCGTCTGCCACCTCGGCGGCGGTGTGCCGGATCGAGACCTCGAAGGCCTCAGCCAGAGAGCGGCGGTCGGCAAACGTCGAGAAGTGCCGGCGATGCTGGTCGTGGATGAACGCGCGCAGCCCCGGATCCCGGGTTGCGGCCATCACCTCGCTCATCAGCCGGACGATGGCCCGGTTGCGCAGCAGCGCGCTGCCGGCCCGTTCTGGCAGCTGTGATCCGGCCCAGTAGTAGGCTTGTGCGGCCTGCGTCATGATCCGGTTCGTGCCCGCGAGTGCGGGGGTGATGATCGGGTTGAGCAGGATGAGCGGTGCCGCCGCCGAGGCGGGGGGCACCTGGGCGCGATCGGCGCGGCTCATCGTGCGGGCGGCCCAGTGGGCGGTCAAGATCGAGCCGAAGGAGTGTCCGATGACCAGCGGGGGAGCGCCTGCGGCAGAGGTCACTGCGGTGACGAGCCCGTCGAGGAAGTCGAGGTAGGCCTCCAGGGTCAGTCCGCCGGGCAACGGGGGAGTGAGCCCGAATCCGGGCAGATCAGGCACATAGGCCTCGCGCGTGCGCAGATGATGGGCGATGAACGATAGACCGTGGTGGTCGCCGCGGAAGCCGTGGATGAGCAGCACCGGCCGGCGCTCTGCGCTGCCGAACGCGCTGCGGGCCGGGTAGTGCCACAGCGCTGTCGGAACTGTGCTGCCCCGGAAGGGGACGGAGAGATCGGCGCGGGCGCTGTGTATGAAGTCCATCGATGGTGAGTCTACCGCCCGGTCACCGGCACAGCTCGCGAGCGCCAGGCGCGGCGTTGCTGCAGACCCGGCTTCAGCGTTGCGCAGCTCACACCTGCAGGATTTTGCAATTCGCCCACGGGTGAGTACCATCGATACAGGCGTTCGCGAGAACACCAACCCGCACGGGGGTATGGCGCAGTTGGTAGCGCGTCTCCATGGCATGGAGAAGGTCAGGGGTTCGAATCCCCTTACCTCCACAATGTGAAGTCTCGGGACATCGTTCACTCGATGTTCCGAGATTTCTTTTTGTTTTGGCGTTGATGTCTCGCGTCATCGTTCCGGGTTTCGCTGTGGAAAACTGCGCGCGAACACGATCGCGAAGCTCTCCGCCCGCTGGCCTCTGACTGTTCGGCCTCGGTATGCGTTTCTTCGTTCCCAGCGACTCGCCCGCGCTGGCCGCCAGTAACTTCGACACCAGATAGCCACAGGACCCCTGAGCTTGGCAGGTCAAGGCTGCGGGCATCTCCTCACCGTGTAATGCCATGGTTGAGTCGTGAACGATGACGTGCGACATGCCTGGAACGATCTCGTGAGACATGTGCAGTCGGGATCTAGGCGGTAGGGGTGAACGATGTCGTGAAACCACACACCCTTACCTCCACCATAAGAGGCTTACTGAAATCGGCGTCCTCGTAAACGCCGCTAAGCAGGTCGAGCCAGAGGTTCGTTAGTTCGGCCAGGCCGCCCTTCGGGGCGGTTTTTGGCGTTTCTGGGCCGCTGTGGCGCGCTGTCGCGGCTTGAGTGGCGGCGCGGGCGGCCTCGGGTGATGCGCCCGCTGTGAGGGCTTCCCAGCCGCGTTCGGCGGCGAGAAGTTCCCGTAGCGGAGAGCGGATGTCGTCACCGACGACTTCGTCGTGGGCGCCGTAGACGTGGGCGAAGATGGCCTGGTTGAGTCTGCGGCGGGTGGCTTCGCTGGCGTGGAGGTACAGCTCGTGGGGGTTCTCGAGCAGGTCGAGGTGGGCGTAGAGGAACGCTCGGCCGCTGGAGAGATCGCCGTGGACTTGGCTGAGTTGCTCGGTGACGCGTTGCCGGTTGCGGGCGATGTCGCGCAGGCGCTGGAGGATGCGTTCTTGCGGGAGCGAGCTGTCGGCGGCGAGGTCGAGGAGGTTGTCTTCTTTGACGGTGAGCTGCGCGAGTTGGTCTTCGAGGTTCTTGCGGAGCAGTTGCTGCGCGGCGACCTGGTCGTTCAGGGCGGTCTCGATGTGGTTACGCACGGCGGCGACAAACGCGGGGCTGAGGCGGATGGTCTTGTAGTGCTCGGCGACGGCGTCTTCGACGCGGTCGATCGAGGAGTATGGGGCGTCGCAGACGTGGTCTTGCACGCCTCGGCATAAGAAGTAGCCGTAGTCGGCGTTGCCGTGCCTGCCGGTGGTACGCATGAGGATCATGCGGCGGTTGACGAGCTGTTCGAGGCGGCACTGCCCGCACCAGATAGTGCCCTTGAGGTAGTGGTCGTGGCGCTTGCGGCGTTCGCGGGCGTAGCCGCGTTCGTCCATGAGCTGCTACACCTGGTTGAACAGCTCCTCGGAGATGAGCGGCTCGTGCCTGCCGGGGTAGGTCTCGTCCTTGTAGCGGACTTCTCCGAGGTAGTAGCGGGCGCGGGGAGCATCTGCTGGATCTTAGAGTCGGAGATCGGCCCGGCTGGACGCCACTGTGTGGGCCTGCTGCGAAGGTCTCGGCCGGTGCGCTCGTCAGCGATGTCTCGGAACTACTTGCCGCGTATTATGAGCAGTTCGAAGGTGAGCGTAACGAAAGGTACGCATTCGGGGTCGACCTTGACGCTGTGGATCTCCGGCCTTAAGGCCGGAAAGTGTGGCGTGGTTGGGAGTGTCGTGGGTTAGTTACCATAAAGTCCGGACCAACCTATTCTGATCCGGATTCCCTCTCCCCGGTTCAGAAGGGGATGGAGATTGTGAAGCGGATAGCCGGGCGCATACCTGTTCTTAAACACGACGCAAATCGATCGCTAAGGCGATACTGAAGCGGTTTATCTTCGGGCAATTCATGGAGGGACAGCGACATTCCTATTCCGGCAAATTGAGGATTATAAGACAATGGAGGTAGATCGCAGCGTCCCGGTCGAACCGTCAGGCTCCCGCCTGCGGCAGCCCAACCCGCCCGACGCGACGTGGCACGCTGGCCGTGTCGGAGGTCCCCGGTATCGTTGGACACGGAACTATGAGCACAACTTAAGACGCGCCCTCGGCGCGGAGGAGCATGACCCTGATGAAGCGCAGAGCGGCCGGATCGATCGGCTGCGACGGCCGCCTGGCCGCCGCAGCTTCCATGTGTCTGCCCTGCTGCACCGTGAGGGGCTGCCGATGACAGCTCCCCTCACCGACTACCAGTCGAAGTACTTCGCCCACGAGCTGCAGCGCAGCTACGCCAACGACCACGTCGGCAAGCTCGCTGGTCTGCTGTTCGACGCCCAGGTCGAGCCGAAGCCCCACCAGATCGATGCGGCGTTGTTCGCGTTGCAGACACCGTTCCTGCCGGGCGTGATCCTCGCTGACGAGGTGGGTCTCGGTAAGACGATCGAGGCGGGCATCGTCATCTCGCAGTCCTGGGCCGAACGCAAGCGGCGCATCCTGATCATCGCGCCCTCGAGCCTGCGTCAGCAGTGGAAACAGGAGCTGTACGAGAAGTTCCTCATCCCGTCCTCGATCCTCGACGCCAAGTCGAAGCACGCGTTGCTCACGACGGCCGACACCCGTTCTACTGAGGTTCTCATCTGCTCGTATGAGTTCGCCCTCCGCCACGAGACCTCACTGCTGAAACCGTGGGATCTGGTGGTGGCTGACGAAGCGCACCGCCTGCGCAGCTTCTGGAACGGGAAAGCAAAGATGGCCGAGGCCGTTTCGCACGTCGCCCGCAGCGCGCACAAAACCGTTCTGCTCACGGCGACGCCGCTGCAGAACAAGCTCGAGGAGCTGTACGGTCTGGTGTCGATCTTCGACCCAGACTACTTCTACTCTCTCGACGCGTTCCGCGAGCGGTACATCAAGAACCGCGACCTGACCGGCGATGACGATCTGGTCGAGCGTGTGGCATCGATCTCGAAGCGTACGCTCCGCAAGGACGCGAACAAGTACATCCGGTTCACCAAGCGCATGCCGCTGACGGTGGAGTTCACGCCGTCGCCTGACGAGGTGCGCCTGTACGACCTAGTCAACGACTACCTGCAGCGCGACGAGCTGTTCGCGTTCGCGGGATCGCAGCGCCATCTCTCCGCCCTTATCATTCGTAAGCGCCTCGGTTCGTCGACGTATGCTGTGGCGAGCACGCTGGAGAACATTGCCAACCGTCTGGCGGACGAGGTGGCCGCCGGCAAACTCCGTGACAACCGTGGCGGGCTGTTCCTGGCCGACTTCGAGGCTGGTGACGAACTCGAGGACGAGATCGTCGAGGAAGCCGAAGAGACGACGGATCAGGCATCGAGCGCGCAACTCGACGCCGAGACCCTCAAGCGCATGCGCGCCGAGGTCGATGAGCTCCGCGAGTATGCGGCACTGGCTCGCTCGATCACCGTCAATCAGAAGGCAGTCAAGCTCAATGAGGCCCTCGACATGGGCTTCGAGCGGCTGCGCGAACTGGGCGCCGCCGAGAAGGCGATCATCTTCACCGACTCGACCAAGACGCAGGAGTACATCGCCCGCACGCTGGCCGATGCCGGTCGCGGCGAGGGCGTGGTGCTGTTCAACGGATCGAACACCTCACCTGAGCAGACGGCGATCTACCAGGCATGGCTGACGGCCAACAAGGACGGCGATCTGATCACGGGCATCCCGGCGGTCGACCGACGTAAGGCGCTCGTGGACTACTTCCGCGAGCAGGGCACGATCATGATCGCGACCGAGGCGGCGGCGGAAGGTATCAACCTGCAGTTCTGCTCGATGCTCGTCAACTACGACCTGCCGTGGAACCCGCAGCGCGTCGAGCAGCGCATTGGCCGCGTGCACCGCTTCGGCCAGAAGCACAACGTCGTCGTCGTGAACTTCAGCAACAAGGGCAATGTCGCCGAGCAGCGCATCCTGGAACTGCTGACGAACAAGTTCCAACTGTTCTCGAGCGTGTTCGGCGCCTCCGACGAGGTGCTCGGCGCGGTGGAGGACGGCCTCGACTTCGAGAAGCGAATCAGCGACATCCTTACCCGCTGCAAGACGGCCGGCGAGATCGATGCGGCATTCAAGCAGCTTGAGGATCAGTTCGCGGGCGAGATCTCGAAGGAGATGGCCAGCGCCAAGGCCAAGGTCTTCGATCACCTCGACCCGCACGTGCAGGATCGCCTCAAAGCGTACGACGAGCAGTCGGATGACGTTCTCAACAAGTTCGAGCGTCTCCTGCTTGCGATCACCCAGCACGAACTCCGAGAGGTCGCGACGTTCGAGGGCGACGGCCGCACGTTCGTCCTGAATCAAGCGCCGACCAAGGATGCACCGACGGGTCGCTACTTCTTCAAGTCAAAGCCGCTCCCGAATGCCCACCAGTATCGCTACGCCAGTCCGCTCGCGCAGCACGTCGCAGACACCGCGAAGGCGCACGAGACGCCGCAGCGCGAGCTGACCTTCTCGCTCGGCCAATCGAAGCGTGACAGCAACGCTGTCAAGGCGCTCGAAGGCAAGAGTGGCGAGCTGACGGTCAACTTGCTGACCTTCACGATGCGCGCTCGCGACGAGGACATCTCCGAGTCGTACATGCTCGCCGGCGGCATGACCGACGACGGCGAGTTCTTGGACGAGGAATACGTCGCCGACATCCTCGACCTCGCCTGCCTCAACGTGGGTGAACAACCCGTCGCGGTCGACGTCGCGAAGGTCGATCCACAGCTCAAGGCGCGGCTCGGTGAGCTGGAGAAAGAAGTCCAGGGGCGCAACTCTCGCTACTACGACCAGCAGGAGGAGCTGCTCTACCGCAACCAGCAGGACCGCAAGGCCGAGCACGAAGGCAAGATCCGTGAGTATCGCACCAAGGAGAAGGAAGCCCGCAAGGCGGCGAAGCGAGCGGACGACCCGATGGAGCAGCTCAAGCTCAAACGTGAGGCCCGCAAGTGGGAGCGTCGGGCGGACGAAGCCGACGACGACTTCCGCGACGCACGCCGCAAGCTGCAGGCCGAGATCGACGAGAAGCTCGACATGATCGAGCAGTCCCTACAGGGCACTCAGCAGACCGAACACCTGTTCGCGATCCGTTGGCGCATTGTCGCGTAACTGCCAGCGTTCACAGACGACATCGCACTTTTCAAACTAAGGAAAGAGAAAATCCGATGAGCGAAGAAGTTCACGAAACACCATCCACCACACCGAACTTCCGAACCGAGCTCGCCGCGCAGCTGGCTGACCTGGTCCCCGAGGCCATCGCCGACGGCAAGGTGGACGTGGAGAAGCTCAAGGAGCTGCTCGAGAGCGACGCGGCCGACACCAGCGAGCGGTTCGGGCTCTTCTGGCCGGGCAAGAAGCGCGCCCTGCGTGCGGCGCAGGAGCCGACCACTGCAACGCTGCGACCTGACTTCGAGAACTCGAAGGACTGGGACACCACCAAGAACGTGTTCATCGAGGGCGACAACCTCGAAGTGCTGAAGATCCTGCAGAAGCACTATCACGCCAAGATCAAGTTAATCTACATCGATCCGCCGTACAACACCGGCAACGACTTCGTCTACCCGGACAACTACAAGGAGGGTCTCGACGCCTACCTCGAGTGGACGCGTCAGGTCAACGAGGAGGGCAAGAAGCTCTCGACCAACGCCGACACCGAGGGGCGCTACCACTCCAACTGGCTCAACATGATGTACCCGCGACTGAAGCTCGCGCGGAACCTGTTGACCGAGGATGGCGTTATCTTCCTGTCGATTGATGACCACGAGTACGACAATCTCAAGAAGCTCTGCAATGAAGTTTTCGGGGAGTCCAACTACTTGAACACTTTCGTCTGGGTTAGCAACCTCAAGGGGCGTCAGATCGCTGCCAGCGGTGCGGCAGGCACCAAGGAGTACATTCTTTGCTATGCACGTCGAGTGGACGAGGCGGGTGAATTCATAGGCTCAGGATCGAAACTTAAGAAGCTGATGCCCTCCATATACAAGGGGTTCAACTACAAAGCTGAGCATGACGAGCGTGGCGCGTATGTTCTCAAGAACGAGCTCTACAACACTAACTCGGCATTTAACGAGGTTACTCGCCCCAACCTTGTCTTCGACATCTACTACAACGCGGAGACGGGCGATGTGAAGACCGCCGACGTGTCCGATGTGCATGTCTACGATGGCTACACCAAGATCGCCCCGAAGCAGAACAATAACGGGACAAACAAGTATCACGCATTTCGCTGGAGTCGACGCAAGGTCGAATCGGAATCGTATGACCTGGCGTTCATTGAGGGGGCTTCCGGATGGAAGGTCTACACGAAGGTGCGTGATGTCGATGGAGCGACCGTCAAAGACCTCGTCATGGACATCACTACCAACGAGGGATCGGCTGACATCAAGGCGGTTGGGCTCGATCCGAAATGGTTCGACTACCCGAAGCCGGTGAACCTCGTGAAACTGCTCGTTGACGTGGCCGCTGACACCGAGTCGATCGTTCTCGACTTCTTTGCCGGTTCTGGTACGACTGCGCACGCGGTCATGTCGCTCAACGCGGAAGACGGTGGTAATCGGAAGTTCGTTCAAGTTCAGCTACCAGAACCACTCTTCGATGGACATCCAGCGCGGAAAGCGGGTCACGATTCAATTGCGGACATCTCCGTATCTCGGATTCAGGCTGCTGGGTCACTTCTTCGGAAAGAGTCAAGTAGCCGTTTGTCCGACGATCCCGACCTGGACTTTGGAGTGCGCGCTTATCGACTCGCGGACACGAACTTTACGAAGTGGAAGCAATCGAGCGATGTCGATCTGAATCAGCTTGAGCAACATCTTCTCGACTTGCGCGACAGCAGCAGTGCGGACGCCGCGTCTGCCGATGACCTCCTCGCTGAGATTCTCCTCAAGCAGGGCTACTCCCTGACCGAGCAGATCGCTCCGATCGATGTGGCCGGCCTGAACCTGCGCTCGGTGGGCGATGGCATCGTGCTCGCCTACCTGAACGAGCACGTCAAGCCGACACTCGGGCAACTGCGCGCCGTGGTCGACGAGGACCCTGCCCGCCTGATTGTCCTTGAGGATGCGTTCCAGGGTGACGACCAGCTCAAGACCAACCTGGCTCAGCTCTGCAAGAGCAAGGGCATCGAGCTCTGGACGGCCTGATCATGGGAGACAACACAGCGAGCAGCGGATTCAAGTTTGACGCTAGCCAGCCGTATCAGCTCGACGCGATCAAGTCTGTCGTCGATCTATTCGACGGACAGCCGAAGGACGCCGAGAAGCTGGAGACGACGTTGCGCGGCCAGGTAGCCGCGCTCGACGAGACGGAGAACGAGGCGCTCGACCTCGACCTCTCGCAAGAGGTCGGCGCCATCGGAAACCGCCTGGTGCTCGACCGCGACACGGTGCTTGCCAATTTGCAGCGCGTGCAGGACAAAAACGGCCTCGAGGTCGCCTCGAAGCTGTTCGATGACTCGGCGCTCGACTTCGACATCGAGATGGAGACGGGTACGGGTAAGACGTACGTGTACCTCCGCACCATCTTCGAGCTGGCCGAGCGGTACAACTTCACCAAGTTCGTCATCCTCGTGCCAAACGTGGCGATCCGTGAGGGCGTCAACACGAGCATCCGGCTCATGCGTTCGCACTTCGAGAACCTGTACAAGAAGCGCAACATCACCTTCGACTCGTCGGTCTATAGCGGTAAGACGGCCGAGGAAGTGCAGTCGTTCGCGACGTCGACCAACGTGCAGATCATGGTCATGACGATCGACTCGATCCGTGGCAACGCGAACACGCGCATCATCCACCAGACGCGCGACAAGCTGAACGGCCTTAAGCCGATCGACTACCTGAAGGCGACGCATCCGGTCGTCATCATGGACGAGCCGCAGAACATGGAGTCCCTGCTCTCTCAGTCGGCCGTGAGCGAGCTCGACCCGGTGTTCACGTTGCGCTATAGCGCGACGCACAAGAAGCTCCGTAACGTCGTCTACCGGCTTGATCCGGTCGACGCGCATGACCTCGGACTTGTGAAGCAGATCGTGGTGGCGGACGTGCAGCAGCAGGGTGCGGACGCCTCGCCGTACATCAAGCTGGTCGAGGTCAAGAACGACAAGGGCTGGGTTGCCCGGCTGGATCTGTCGTGCCGCAAGGCCAGCGGTGAACTCGAACGCCGCGTCGTGAACGTCAAGCAGAATCAGGAGCTGTCTGACCCTCGCATCACGGGCAACGCACACTATGACGGCTGGCGCATCAACGAGATGAGCATTGAGCCTTCATTCATTGACCTCACCCTGCACAACGGTTACCTGTACCAAGGTGAGAGCATCGGCGGTGCATCGGGCGCGATCTACAAAGAGATGATCCGCGAGACGATCAAGGAGCACCTGCGCAAGGAGACGCAGCTGCGCGCCAAGGGCATCAAGGTGCTCAGCCTGTTCTTCATCGACAAGGTCGAGAGCTTCCTCGGTGACGGCTCGAACAACAACGACGCGAACGGTCAATTCGTGCAGTGGTTCGACGAGCTGTTCCGCGAGGAACGCGCCAAGTCGCCGCAGTGGCAGGAGCTGCTCCCGCAGGATCCGGCCGAGCTGCGTCGCGGCTACTTCTCTGTCCTCAAGGGCAAGAGAGGAGCACCTGACGGCTTCCAGGAGGTCTCGAAGTCAGGCACGACCAAGGCTGAGGACGACGCCTACGAGCTGATCATGCAGGACAAGGAGCGCCTGCTCGACGAGAACGAGCCGACGCGGTTCGTCTTCAGCCACTCTGCCCTGCGCGAGGGCTGGGACAACCCGAACGTCTTCCAGATCTGCACCCTGCGCGAAATGGGCGCCGAGACGGAGCGCCGCCAGACGCTCGGTCGTGGTCTGCGCCTACCTGTCGCGAAGAGCGCGGGCGGCTACGAGCGCGTTGCCGATCGCGGCATCGCAACGCTGACCGTGGTCGCGAACGAGTCGTACAAGCAGTTCGCTGATGCGCTCCAGAAGGAGTTCAAGGACGCGGGCGTCGAGATCGGGCGTGTGCGCAAGGCGGAGTTCTCGAAGATCCCGCTACAGAACCCGGACGGGTCGCTCACCGACGAAAACCTCGGCTACGAGAGATCCGTGTCGATCTGGGAGCACCTGCTCGCACAGAAGTTCATCGACAAGGACGGCGTCGTGCAGCCGAAGTTCCAGCCGAACACGCTCGACTTCAGCCTCAACATGCCCGTCGACTTCATGTGGGCTGAGCCGTTTGTCATCGAGTTGGTCGGTCGTGCGAACATCGGCAAGTACGTCAAGCCGAAGAGCAAGCGTCACTCGCGCAAGCTCAACAAGGAGCTGTTCGCGAACCCGGAGTTCGAGAAGTTCTGGGAGACGATCAGCCGTCGCACGACGTACCGCGTCGAGGTGGAGCGCGACAAGATCATCGAGAACTCGGTCAAGGCGATCAAGGAAGCACCAGACGTCGATCCGCTGCGCATCCAGGTCACCCGGGCGGGCGTGAAGGTCCTCCGCGGTGGCGCGAAGGGCCAGGAACTCGGGTCACGTCAGCAAGAACTCCGAGGTAGCTACGACCTGCCCGACATCATCGGAGAGCTGCAGGAGGCCACTTCCCTCACCCGCAAGACCATCGTCGACGTCCTCGTCGGCAGTGGACGGCTGGGCGAGTTCATCGCGAACCCGAACGACTTCATCGCCATGGCGAAGCGCCTCATGCAGACCGAGCTGGCGAAGCTCGTCGTCGACGGCGTGCAGTACGAGAAGATCGCAGGTTCCGTCTACGAGCTGCGTGAACTGCGCAAGGACGGCGAAGAGGAGAAGGAACGCTTCCTCGACCAGATGTACAAGCTGGAGAACGCGAACAAGTCGAACTTCGACTACGTCGTCTACGACTCCGACCCCGAGCGCCAATTCGCTGAGTTGCTCGACGGTCGCGAGGACATCAAGTTCTTCATGAAGCTGCCCGACAAGTTCAAGATCGACACCCCGGTCGGCCCGTACAACCCGGACTGGGCGATCGTGAAGCACGAGTACGGCGAGGAGCGCGTCTACATGATCCGCGAGACGAAGAGCACGGAAGACGAGATCAAGCGCCGCCCCACGGAGAACGCCAAGATCAAGTCCGCGAAGCAACACTTCGAGGCAATTGGCGTGCCGGACTACGCGGTGTCGGTTCCGGGGAGTTGGAAGCTGTGACTGTGAATGACGCTGAGGACTATGAATCGCAGTCATTTCTGTTTTTCTCGCAGGTGGTTCCGCAGTGAGGGTCCGACAGCTTGAGATTGAGAACTTCCGCGGCATTACAGCCGGGCGGGTGGTCTTCCAGCAGCACACCTTGCTCGTTGGTGGAAACAACATCGGCAAGTCCACGGTTTGCGAAGCATTGGAGCTGGTCTTGGGGCCAGAGCGCCTGTACCGTCGCCCCGTTATAGACGAGCACGACTTCTCACACGGTGATTACCTGGGCGATGGTGGCGAGCCGCGCGAGATTCGTGTTCGCGCGGTCCTCACCGACCTCTCGGATGAGCAGCGGCGCCGGTTCTTCCAGCACCTCCGGCGCTGGGATGACGCGGCGCTCTCGTTCATCGACGAGGAACCGGACAGCATCCAATCCGCGGATCGCGATGGGACCTCTTGGGCCCTCCCTGTCATCTTCATTGGACGCTACGACCGTGAAGAAGACGACTTTATCGGGGATACGTTTTTCGATCATCCGTTGCCCGAACATGACGAGCTCGACGAAGACCAACGCGCATCACTCGGCTCGAGTCGCGCACAGTTCAACCGCGCGCACAAGCGCCTCTGCGGCTTCATCTTCCTGCGAGCACTGCGCACCGGATCTCGTGCGCTCAGCTTGCAGCGCGGTTCGCTGCTCGACACCATCCTCCGGCTCGGTGGTGAGGGCGCAGCGGAGATGTGGCGGGACGCACTTGGGGCACTGCAAGACCTTGATCCGGCGATCGGAGAGATCGAACAGCTCAAGGTCATCCGCGAGAACATCCGCACGCGCCTCGGCAAGTTCGTCAACCTGGCTCCAGGTGAGGACTCGGCAGCGTTCTTCGCCTCAGACCTGACGCGCGAGCACCTACGCGAGGTAGTCCGGCTCTTCGTCGCGACGCAACCGAGCAACCATTCGGTGCCGTTCTCCAAGCAGGGCACCGGCTCGATTAACCTGCTGGTATTCGCGTTGCTGACGATCATCGCAGATCTCAAGGAAGACCAGTCGGTCATCTTCGTGATGGAGGAGCCGGAGATCGCGCTTCCTCCGCACACTCAGCGGCGCGTGACGAAGTACGTGGTGCAGCAAATGGGGCAGTCGATCGTTACCTCCCATTCGCCCTATGTCATCGAGCAGTTCGACCCGGAGAACGTGGTGATCCTCTCTCGTGACGGGGATACCTTCACCGGTGCACCAATCGACACCACGAGCGTTAAACCGAAGACCTACCGCACGCAGCGCCGCCAGTTTGCCGAGGCAATCCTAAGCCGCGCCGTGTTCGTCCTCGAAGGACAGACGGAGATGGTCGCTGTGCACGCGGTCTCATCGGCGCTCGAACACTTCCGAGACGACTACTCACACATTGACCTCACTGGCGTCACCCTCTTCAACGCGGGTAACGACCGCGAAGTGCCGCGGTACGCCCCGATATTCAAGGCTCTTGGCAAGCGGGTCTACGGAATGCGGGACAAGCTGAACGCCCCCGATGCAGCGGACGCGACGGAGAACATTAAGTCGTTCGACGATTTTTGGGAGTCGCAGGAAACGGGCATCGAGCAGATCCTCGTGAAGCAGGTTCCGACGCGTGTGCTGCGGAGCTTTCTCGACGAAGTCGTGCAGCGCGACGACTATCCGACAAGCCATCCCTACGTTGCCGAGCGGGTTGCGGACGATGACCTGGCCGCACTGGCAGCGAAGGTACTGAAAGCCCGCAAGGGTGATGCGTTCGGCTTCGGGTACACCGGTACGCTCATCGAGCAGTGTCAGGCCGAGGCCGAGTTGCCTGCCTTCATCCGCGACGCGCTTCTCACTATCAACGAGCATCTCGATGACGAGCCTGAGCTGGTGCTGGACGACGCTGCACCGGCGGCCGGCTCCGGAGAGACCAAGGAGTAATTACGGTGCAGGTGCAGCTCTCCGAGACCGCCCAGGGAGCCCTGGATCACGGCTGCCCCGTCTTGGTGCTCGGCGGTCCAGGCTCCGGCAAGACCACATTGTCTCTCCTGAAAGCCCAGACGATGCTCCCGGCGCTGCAGGCCGGCCAGGAGATCCTCTTCCTCAGTTTCTCCCGTGCGGCCGTTCGTCAGGTTGAGATCCGCTGCCGTGACATCCTGCCTTACGACGAGCGTCGCCAGATTGCCGTGCGCACGTATCATGCGTTCGCAATGGACATCCTGCGAGCGCATGGTCGCCTGCTCACTGGACGCGCACCGCGTATTATCTATCCCGGCGACGAGAACCTCGCTAAGGCCGCCTTCGACGGCGACTGGGAGGCCGAGGCAGCGCGCCTCGCGCGTGATGAGGGTCGCTACGTATTCGGTCAGTTCGCCGCAGCCGCTGCCCAACTCGTCGCTGGCAGCGCGTCGATTGCGTCTCTGCTCGCCAACAAGTACCCCGTGGTCATCCTGGATGAGTTCCAGGACACCGACGATGCGCAGTGGGCGCTGGTCAAGGCGCTGTCCGCGCGCTCGAAGACCATGTTCATGGCTGACCCGGATCAGCGGATCTTCGACTATGACGCGCGGGTGGATCCAGAGCGCCTCAATCACCTGCGCGCCCACCTCGACCCTGCCGAGTTTGATCTCAGTGGGGAGAACCATCGAAGCCCGGACGCTGGCATCCTGGAGTATGCCAACGCCGTATTGACGAACCGACCTCTGCCGGACACCAAAGACGTGATCACGCGCGCATACTGGCCGAACGCTTTCGACAGCACTGTCCACGCTGGCGTGGTCTGGATGCTGGGCTCGCTTCGCAAGGCGGGCATCATTCATCCCTCCGTAGTCGTGCTGGCGCGAACGAACTCGCTCGTAGGCAAGCTCTCGACGATCCTGGGGCAAGAGCACAGCTTCAACGGCCAGACGGTCAGGCCGGTCGAGCACGACGTGCTCTGGGACGCTGACCTCACTGCAGCGGCCGCGTTGGTGGTGGCCTCGATTCTGGAGTGGCCGAGTCGCTCAAAGGACGATGCACTAGGCCAGACCTTCGATCGCATCGCCGACTACTTCGACGCCAAGAACGCTGCCAGCGCGAGCAACGCCGCCCGGCAGGCCAGCGAGCGATACCGGACGGCCGCGGGCCGGGCACGCAGAGGTGAGGGGCAGCGGCTGAAGAGCACCAAGGCTCTCACTGCCTCGTACGACAGTGGTCTGATGCTCCAGGGCGATCCGGCCTGGGATTGGCTACAGGCGCGTGATCTGCTCGGTGCCGGAAACGACCTATCAGACTTACTGGCGAACGCCAAGTTCGTTCGACTCTTCCGCGCAACCGATGAGATCGGAAGCCGACTTGCCTCGGCGTGGGACCTGCGCGGCAGCTACGGCCGCGCCATTGACCTGGTACGCCGTGCGCTCGAGGCAGGCAGGCTTCAGGCGGACCAGCGCGACCCACGCGGTTGCGTACTCATGACCATCCACAAGGCCAAGGGCAAGGAGTTCGATGGCGTCCTACTTGTCGAGGGGCAGTACCAGGGCAGCTTCTTCCGCGACACCGATACGGAGGCGCAACGTGCCGCGGCGCGCCGTCTGCTGCGGGTGGGCATCACCCGAGCGCGACACCAGGTGGTGATCGTTCGGCCGCAAGGTGCTCCGGTGCTTGTGACCTCAGCGGGTGCGTCCCGGTCGGCATGACGACATGTGCCGCCTAGGAGTTGACGTTGATTCGCCGAAGACACGCCGAGAGTAAAATCAGGCGCGCCCGATACTGACTGTGCGCTACGATGAGGACATGAGCTCAGAAGACGACGCACTGGAGAGCCTAGGTAAGTCCGGGCTGCTTGAAGCGCTCACTTGGGCTGCGCCCGTGGCGTTCGCTCGAACGGGGCAGGACTACGACGAAGACGCCGGGCATGATCAGATGGTCATCGGTGTCCATAACTTCGTTTACCTCCGGGATCTTCTCGACCGGGCGACCGCCAACGGGCGCTATACCCTTCCCGACGGCGCTAACAGTCTCGGTGAAGACGTCCTCGGGAGCGGCGTCACGCCAGAAGTGCGGCGGGCAATGCCGCCGCTTCCCCCTGATCGCATCAGTCGAAGCGACTACAAGCGCTCACCGGGATGGGCGGCTGACGGCTATCGCGTGCTGTTGCAGTCCTTCAAGTACGGCGAGGTCGATCGCATCAAGTGGGGACAGCGGAGTGAAGCGAAACGGCGTGTGGCATCGCAGTCCTTCATTGCCCAGGACACGCTCTTCGCGGATGAGGACTTCGGCCTGGAGACCATCGCTGGGATTCCTGACGACGATGACTTCGAAGGAGTGACGCTCGTCGCTGCACACTCCTACGACCCAGTCACCGGCAAGTTCGAGCTTCACATCGGTCAGAGCAAGAACTCCGAGTTCCGGGGAGATTCATGCTGGCACTGGCGCCATCAGTTGCTCGACGGTGGCACACCTCCTGAGCTGACAGGACGGGGCCTGCCCCCTGTGCTTCCGGGCGACGCTCCTTCGACGGAGGTTGAGGAGATTGCTGTTCGGCTTAAGAAGGCACAGGCAGGCGACGGCACGGCCACTTCGAATGGCTAGCGCGGGACGCACGACTCAAACGCTCGCCAACGCCACGTCGTTCTTCGACGGGCGACGGTTGACGATGGCGCGCCAGCTCGCCGGCCTTCGTAAAGCTCGTCTTGCGGACCTGATAGGGATGTCGCCAGCATCGGTTACGGGCTGGGAGAGCGGGGCTAAGCAGCCCAACCGAGCTACAGTGGCCAAGCTGGCGTTGGCGCTGAGGGTCGAGCCACAGTTCTTCGCTGGAGGGGCCCCTCCCCGCGTCGAGAAGCCACATTTCCGTTCGCTGCGTTCAACCCCGCAGGTCGCTCAGGACGAGGCGGAAGCTTACGGCCAGTTCGTCACGGAGATCGCCGGACTCCTTGAGAAGGTTGTTGATCTCCCCGAGACGTCGTTGCCCGATCTCCCCGTGGCTCCCGACGAAGCCGATGCCTCACCGGAGGAGGTAGCGCGCGAAGCCCGGGACTTCTTTGGTGTCACACCGGGGCCGATCCAGCACGTCGTCCGGCTGGCGGAGCGCGCTGGTGTGGTCGTCGTGTTTAGCGAACCTGGCATCGCGGCGATTGACGCTTACTCCCTGCACACCGGGACGCGTCCGATCATCGTGCTCAATCCTGTGAAGGACGACTACTACCGACAGCGCTTCGATGTTGCCCACGAGATCGGGCACTTGATCATGCACCACGATGCTGAACCTGGCGGGAAGGTCGCGGAGGAGCAAGCCAACCGCTTCGCCGCAGAGTTCCTGATGCCAGCCGAGGAGATCGGGTTACACCTTCCCGCGACGACTGCGGGTCGGGGCTGGGCCAAGCTCGCGGAGCTTAAGGAGCACTGGGGCGTCAGCATCGCGGCGCTTCTCTATCGGGCTCGTACGCTCGGCGTCATGGGAGATGTGACGTATAGAAATGCCATGATTCGGATGTCACAGAACGGTTGGCGACGTGCCGAACCTGGGAGGGTCTCTTCTCTCGAGGCGCCTTCAATGCTGCCGCGAGCCCGTGAAGTGATCAACGAAGCCGGGATCAACGATGAGCAACTGCTCACCGGCGCAGGCATTCCGCTAAGTCTGTTCGAAGTTGTGACTGCTCGTACGCCAGTCGCGAACGTGACGTAGCCAGACACGACGACGGTGGTTATTGAGGGCATCCGTGAGAGTCGCGCGTTGTGATGCCTTGCCGCAGCAGCATCGTGCGAACGATGGTGGCATGGAAGCCGAGTTGCGCGCCGATGCTGGCGAGCGAGAGCCCAGACTTGTAGAGCCGAGCGGCCATGTCGACTTGACTTGGACTCATGCTCTTAGCCCGCTTCACCGTGCTGGTTCGGTCGAGTACTTCGCTGTCTTTGACGCGGTGGATGCCGTGACGCGCGGCGATCTTCTTCATCGTCTGCCCTGCTTTGTACTCGGCGACGATGGCTTGCTCCGTCTCTGCAAGCAATTGCTTCCCTGTCCGCGCCGAACGCGGAGACCTAAGGGCACGAAGTGTGGCGCTGCACGCCTGATCTGGCCTTTGGCTCCTGGGACCACGCCATCGATTTGAGAGGTAGTCTCCTTTCGATTTCAGTAAGTCTTTAGGAGCCCCACGTTGTGAAGTCTCGGGACATCGTTCACTCGATGTCCCGAGATTTTTTGTTCTGGCGGCGATGTCTCGCGTCATCGTTCCGGGGCCCGTCACCTCAGATTCCAGTGATTCGATGATCCACGTTGAATCTGATTCCATCCAACCGCACCGAGGTTTTGGGATGCCGTGCGTGCTGACGAGAGGGTTCTCGCCAAACATGCCGGCGCGACCTCGTCGTGACGGCGAACGATGACCTGAATCCACGCGCACGAGAATCCCGGGCCATCGTTGCCCGATGTCCCGGGATCCTCTGTACACATGCCGCTGCCGGCAGTGGTTCACGACGTCCAACGATCGTCAGCTCGGTGGTGGCACCGCCTTCTGCACGAGTTCTGCCACACGTGTCCGTACGGCATCCGTCAGGGCGGGAATCGCGAAATGGGTTGCCCACATGTCCCCGTCGTCGAGCTGCGCGGCACCGTTGAATCCGAGAGTCGAATAGCGGGTGTCGAATTTGCTGGAGAGCTGCAGGAACACCACGACATCGGCGTCGTCGGCGTAGGCCGGCATCCCGTACCACAGCCGCGGGGCCAGATGAGGCGCCGCCTCGGTCATGATCTGATGGACAGCTGCTGCGATCTGCTTGTCGCCTTCCGGGAGCGCAGCGATCGCCTCGAGCAGCGCCTCCAGGTTCTTCGCCTTCTTGTTCCCGCCCTTCTGCGAGCGCAGCTCGGCCGCGCGCTCCTTCATCGCAGTGAGCTCTGCCTCGGAGAAGCCGCTGTCATTCGCCATGGCCGGCCTCCCGGGCCTGGATCCGGACGAGGTTGCCGGCGGGGTCGCGCACCGCACAGTCGCGCAGTCCGTAGACCTGGTCCTTCGGCTCCTGCACGACCTCGACGCCCGCCTGTGCGAGGCGCTGGAAGAGCCCGTCGAGATCGTCACTGGCGAGGTTGATGCCGGCATAGGTGCCCTTGGCCATCATGTCGGCGATGGTCTGCGCCTCGGCATCGGTGACCCCAGGGTCACATACCGGCGGTTGCAGGACGACGTGGGTGTCCGGCTGACCGGCAGCGCCGAGGGTGATCCACCGCATCGGGCCCTCACCGACGTCGAGCCGCACTTCGAAGCCGAGCACATCGCGGTAGAAGCGCAGGGACGCTTCCGGGTCTGTGTGCGGCAGGAAACTGGAATGAATGCTCAGTGTCATGAGCACAAGGCTACGGAGCCGAGAACGGCTGAGCTTCTCGATTTCTGACCGGTCTCGTGACCGTCCGGACGACACATGCCGGAAGGTGCAGCAGGTCTGCCTTGGACGCTTTTCGGTACGCTGTCGGCGAGACACCGACGAGTTCGGTGAATCGCGTGCTGAACGTCCCCAGCGAGGAGAAGCCGACGCTCATGCAGACATCCGTCACACTCAGCTCGGAATGGCGCAGCAGCGCCATCGCGCGTTCGATCCGCCGTGTCATGAGGTAGGAGTACACGGATTCTCCGAAAGCCGCTTTGAACCTCCGTGACAGGTGTCCGGCCGACATGTGGACACCGCGGGCAAGGGAGGGAACGTCGAGAGGCTGGTCGAACTCCCGGTCGATCCGATCCCGGACTCTGCGCAGCAGTACTAGATCCGTCTGAACGCGGGGACCGGCTGGCATGGCGCGAGCGTAGCACGCCGGCCAGGCGCGTCTTGATCCGCAAGACACCGGCATAGGCGACCTGTCCGGATACGCTGGAGCCGGGTGCGATGAGGACTGCAGATGGGAGACGGCGGTGGCGACGATGCTGACACGGACGGCGAGTGCCGAGGGTGTGCTTGAGATCGTACGGCTCGATCCCGCTGACTGGGACGCCCACCGTCAGGTGCGCCTGCGGATGCTCGCCGATGCGCCCGAAGCGTTCTGGGGCACCTACGAGGAGGCCGCGCAGCTGCGTGCGGCTGACTGGCAGGCTCAGCTGAGCGGCGCACGCATCGTGCTCCACGCCCGCCACCGGGAACAGCCGGCAGACGGTGAGACCACCGCAGCCGAGGTGCCGGTCGGGTGTCTGGTGCTCCAGCCGGAGGGCTACACGCCGGACATGCCGTTGGCCGAAGACGAGGCGATTCTCACCAAGATCTGGGTGCGTCCAGCCGCCCGCGGCAGGGGAGTGTCAGCCGCAGTCGTGCGCGAAGCTGCGCGCCTGTCCGAGCAGCTGGGCAGACCGAGACTGCTGCTTGACGTCGATGACAGCAACGCGGCCGCAATCCGCTCCTACGAGCGCTTGGGCTTCCGTGCTACCGGCAACGGCTATCCGCGCGAAGGGACCGGCACACGCTGGGCTGAATACAGCGCCCATGCCTCGCAGCTTAGCTGACGACTTCTCATCTGCGTGCGTCTGTCGCGATGTGACCGCATTTCAGTCGCGAACTGCACAAAGACACTGCCGTATGTACACTGACGGCATCGATCAACGCTGATCGATCCTGCGGGAGCCCGGTGAGGGCTGAGAGGGCTTAAGCGCCGACCGCTGAACCTGATGCGGTTGAGACCGCCGGAGGAAAGGATGCATGCGCTATGCCCGTGCCAGCAGATGAGGCACACGCTTTCACAGCAGACGTCGCCGTCGTCGGCGGTGGCATCATCGGCCTCGCCACTGCCTGGCGGCTCACCCGTTCTGGTCTCAGCACAATCGTCATCGATCCGAGCCCGGGAACCGGTGCCAGCTTCGCCGCGGCAGGGATGATCGCCCCGGTCTCTGAGATGAGCTATCAGCATGAACGGCTCTTCGCCCTCATGCGCGACTCCGCTTCCGAATATCCAGCATTCGTCGCAGACCTTGAAGATGATGCACAGGCAGACGTCGACTACCGCGAGACCGAGACACTCGTCTGCGCTGCCGACCCCGCAGACCGGCAGGCGCTGGCGGATCTGCAGCAGTACCAGCAGGCCGCCGGCGGAGTAGTCGAAGCGCTGACCGGCCGTACCGCCCGGCGTCTCGAACCCGCCTTGAGCCCCTCGCTGTCCGGGGTGTTCCGCTCAGCCGGTGACCACCAGGTCAACCCGCGCCGCATCACCGCTGCCCTGCAGACCGTGCTGCCCACCATCATCCGGCAGATGGCCGTCGAACTCATCCGAGCTGAGAACAGGAGCGGGCCAGTGGTGACCGGAGTCCGCCTCGACGACGGCAGAACCCTCACAACTCCGGTCACGGTGCTCGCCACCGGAGTGGCGCAGACGATCACGCTGCTGCCAAGGGAGCGCTCGCTGCCGCTGCGCCCGATCCGCGGTGAGGTGCTGCGCACCCGCCTGCCGGACGGTGCACCGCCGCTGCTGGAGCGCACCATCCGCGGCATCGTCACAGGCCGTCCCATCTACCTCGTGCCGCGGGCCGATGGGGAGATCGTCATCGGTGCCACCAGCCGCGAAGACAACCGGGAAGGCCCCAGCGTCGAAGGCGTCGCCCAGCTGCTGCGCGACGCCCAGCGCCTGGTGCCCGGCATCGGCGAGAGCGAACTGACCGAAGTCACCGCCCGCGCCCGGCCCGGCACCCACGACGACGCCCCCTACCTCGGCGCCTTGCCCACCGCTGAAGGCGACACTGTCGGGGGACTCATCGTTGCCAACGGGTTCTACCGGCACGGCATCCTGCTCACCCCGCTCGCCTCACGGCTGGCGGCCCAGCTCGTGCTGCACGAACTCGACCCGCAGGCCGTGCCCCGACCAGGCGGCAGTGCGGAGACCGCAGACACGGACCACCACCATCTGCAGACGATGGACCCGCGCCGCATCGCACATCACGCTGCAGAGAATCAGCCACAAGGAGGAAGACCATGACAGCGAACCACAGCCTTGCGACCCCGACGGAGTCAGAGGTGACGGTCACCATCAATGGAGAGACCCGCACGGCTCACGCGGACACGACGCTGAGCGACATCATCGCCGAGACCACCGGACGGCAGCTCCAGGCAGACGGAACCGCCGCAGACGGCCAGCGTCTCGGTATCGCCGTCGCCGTCGACGCGGCCGTGGTCCCGCGCAGCCGGTGGTCGTCCACCGGTCTGCGCGATGGACAGAACATCGAGATCATCACTGCGATGCAGGGAGGCTGAGCCCGATGACCCATACACCCGCACTGCCGCCGCTGAGCATCGACGGCGTCGAACTGAACTCACGCCTCATCATGGGCACCGGAGGCCTGAGCTCCCTGAGCGTCCTTGAAGACGCGCTCATCGCCTCAGGCACGGAACTCACCACCGTCGCCATGCGCCGCTACACCCCGCAGACCGGCGACAGCCTGTTCACCCTGCTTGAGCGCAACGATATCCGCATCCTGCCCAACACCGCCGGCTGCTACACCGCCCGCGACGCCATCCTCACCGCCGAACTCGGCCGCGAAGCGCTCGAGACCCACTGGGTCAAACTCGAGCTCATCGCCGATGAGGACACGCTGCTGCCCGATGTCGTCGAACTCGTCGACACGACCGAACAGCTGGCCAACCGCGGGTTCACCGTCTTCGCCTACACCTCCGACGACCCCGCCGTCGCCCGCCGACTCGAAGACGCCGGAGCCGCTGCCGTCATGCCGCTCGGCGCTCCCATCGGCTCCGGCCTGGGCATCCTCAATCCGCACAACATCGAACTCATCTGCGCCCGCGCCCGGGTACCGATCATCCTCGACGCCGGCATCGGCACCGCCTCAGAAGCCGCCCTATCCATGGAGCTCGGCTGTGACGCCGTGCTGCTGGCCTCAGCCGTCACCCGCGCCCAGGACCCCGTCGCGATGGCCACCGCGATGCGCCACGCCGTCACCGCCGGCGGCCTCGCTGCCCGTGCCGGGCGCATCCCGGCCCGCCGGCACGCCATCGCCAGCTCACCGCAGGAGGGCATCATGACCCCGCTCGGGACTGCCGAACCGATCACCGAGGCGGCCTCATGACCGGCATAGGACCGCTCGCCGCCCCTGCCGACGGGTTGACCCAGGCTGAGGCGCACCGGGCCAGCCGCCACCTGAGCCTGCCCGGGTTCGGGATCGACGCCCAGCTGCGGCTCAAGAGCGCTCGCGTGCTCGTCATCGGCGCCGGTGGACTGGGCTCACCGGTGCTGCTCTACCTTGCAGCAGCCGGGGTCGGCACCATCGGCATCGTCGACGACGACACCGTCGAGGTCACCAATCTGCAGCGCCAGGTCATCCACACCACCGCCGACATCGGCCGTGCCAAGGCGACATCGGCAGCAGAGAAGATCACGAACCTCAATCCGCACGTCAGCGTCGAGACGTTCATCGAACGGCTCAGTCCCGACAATGCCGCCGACCTGGTCGACGGCTGGGATGTCGTCATCGACGGCACCGACAACTTCGCCACCCGCTATGTCACCTCAGATGCCTGCACGCTGGCCGGCGTGCCGTGCGTGTGGGGCTCGATCCTGCGCTTCAACGGGCAGGTCAGCGTCTTCTGGGCGGGACACGGTCCCACCTATCGCGACCTGCACCCCGAACCCCCGCCGCCTGGCGAAGTCCCCAGCTGCGCTGAAGGCGGCGTGCTCGGCGTGCTGCCGGGCACCATCGGCTCGGTCATGGCCACCGAGGCGATCAAGCTGCTCACCGGCATCGGCCAGCCGCTGCTCGGCCGCGTGCTGCTCTTCGACGCACTGACGATGAGCTGGCGCGAACTCGCTCTGGCCCCCGATCCCGACGCGGGCGAGGTCACCTCGATCGGCGAGCCCGCCGCCGAGGCGAACTGCCAGGCGCTGCCGCCCACCGCCTCGGGCACGGGGGAGAGCATGACACCCCGCGAGCTCAGCGCCCGCCTGGACGACGGCACCACCGTGGCCGTCGACGTGCGCGAACCGTGGGAGCGGGCGATCGCTGCCATCCCGCAGTCTGTGGCCGTCCCCCTCGGTGAGATCGAACAGCGCGGCTGGGACGCGCTGCCGCCCACTGCAGCCGCAGCGACATACGTGTTCTGCTGCAAATCCGGGGTGCGTTCCCAGCAGGCGATCGATATCCTCCGCACACGAGCCGGGGATCAGCAGCCGGATCCGGAACTCGTGAATCTGGGTGGTGGGATCGACGCGTGGGCAGAGACCGTCGACGGGCAGATGGCGCGTTACTGAGGGCGTCTGACAGGGGAGAACACGGGTTTCTTTCCGACCGCGCCTTGTCCTACGCGCATAAGGGAAGCAGCGGAATCGAAAACCGGTTCTCAGACGCCGTCGATTCGAATCTCAGCGTTCTTTGTGCTTTTATCGAATGCGTGCCGAGGTCAAGTTCTGGCTTCGGCGCCGTTCTGCGCCGAGAACGTCTGATGTGATCGGATGCGCCGGCGCAGACGCTGCCCTCGTCGCCTGCGAAACGGAGAATCTGTGCCGCCGTCTTCTGACACTTCAGACCTTGTCCAACTCGGCATCCCCGGCCTCGTGCTGCTACTCCTGCTGTTCTACGGCGGAACCATGTGGATGTCGATGGCGATATCGAAGAGGAAGGAGAACGCAGACGATTACATGACCGCCGGCAACCGGATCGGCTTCGGCATCTCCGCAGCCTCGATGACCGCGACCTGGATCTGGGCCTCGTCGATGTACGCCTCGGCCACCGCCGGCTACACCTACGGCGTGTCCGGCCCGATCCACTACGGGCTGTGGGGCGCGCTCATGATCCTGTTCATCTACCCCTTCGGCCGCCGTATCCGCGCCGTCGCCCCGCGCGCCCACACACTGGCCGAGGTGATGTACGCCCGCCACGGCCGGTCCTCGCAGCTCATGCTCGCCGGATCGAACGTCCTCGGCTCGGTCATTTCGCTGACCTCGAACTTCATCGCCGGTGGTGCGATCATCTCGCTTCTGTCACCCATCAGCTTCGGCGGCGGCATCATCATCGTCGCCGCAGGTGTGCTGCTCTACACCCTGTGGTCGGGTTTCCGCGCTTCGGTGCTGACCGACTTCGCCCAGGTGTGCGCAATGCTCGGCGCGACCGTCATCATCATCCCGATCGTGTTCTTCGCCGCCGGCGGACCGGACATGTTCGAAGCCGGCCGTGCTGCCGGCAACGTCACCGCCGCCCAGGAGAGCTTCTTCTCCTCGGACGCCTTTATGAACCAGGGCGCGCCCTACATCGCCGCCGTCCTCGCCTACGCGATCGGCAACCAGACGATCGCCCAGCGGATGTTCGCCGTGCGCGAGGACCTCATCAAGCCGACCTTTGTCACCGCCACCATCGGCTACGGCGCCTCGGTCATCGGCATCGGCATGATCGGCGTCATGGCCCTCTACCTCGGTGTGCAGCCGCTCGATGGAGACGTCAACAACCTGCTCCCGCAGATGGCCGCCACCTACCTGCCGGCCATCCTCGTCGCCGTCGCGTTCATCATGATCATCGGCTCACTGTCCTCGACAGCCGACTCCGATCTGTCGGCGCTCAGCTCGATCGTCATGACCGACATCTACGGTCAGTCCGTCGGCCGCCGCAACGCCGACCCACGCACCATGCTGCTCATCGGCCGGGTGACGATGATCGTCGCCACCGGTGCCGCGCTGTACTTCGCGACAGCCCGGTTCAACATCCTCGACCTGCTCGTCTTCGTCGGAGCACTCTGGGGCTGCCTCGTCTTCCCCGTCATCGCCTCGTTCTATTGGAAGAAGGTCACCAACCGCGCTTTCACCGTCTCTGTGCTCGCGGCACTGGCAGTCTTCATCCCCGTGCGCTTCGAGCTCATCCCGGTCACCGGTGCGTGGGCGATCATCGTCGAGGCGCTGGCGATCATCGGCGTCGGAGTGGTGCCCGGCATCATGGCCTTCGGGTTCTTCGGACTCCGCCCGGCGATCATCGTCGGTGCTCTCGCCACTGTCGCCACGGGGTTCGTCGGCTTCGGGTTCCTGCGCGACTACACGGTGCTCTCGGCATCCCTGGTCGCCTACGCAGTCTCCTTCCTCGTGTGCTGGTCGATGTCCGTGCGCTCGAACCAGGACTTCGACTTCGGCATCATCCAGCGTGTCACCGGTGACTTCGACCCCAGCGACGATACCGAGGACGCTGATCTCGACGCCGAGCTGCGCGAACTCCAGGACGAGGACGAGAAGGCAGCCGATGACGGCCCGTTCGAGACCTCCAGCCACCGCACCACCCGCAACGACTCCGATCAGAGGAAGTGATCACAGATGTCCATTTCGATCCTGACCCTGTACATGCTCATGTGGCCGGTCATCGTCGCCGGAGTGCTGTACTTCATCGTCAAGGGATTCATCGCCGACGTCCGCTCTGCACGCAAGCACGACGACATGGTCATCTGATCACGGCTCAC
>NZ_JALXPM010000026.1:0-43216 GCF_025147615.1 Brevibacterium luteolum
GTCATCTCAGGTGCCTCAGATCGAGTGACCCGGCTGCTGGTTGCCGCCGAGGGTCTCCGGTGCCAGCGATCCGGAGTTCTCCAGTTCGCGCAGCTGATCGGTGAGGTAGCTCTTGAGGCGGGTGCGGTACTGGCGCTCGAAGTTCTGCAGTCCGTCGATCTCGCGCTCGAGGCTGGTCTTTTGGCTCTCCAGGGTGCTGAGGGTGTCGTCGCGCTTCTTCTCAGCGTCCTTGACGATCTGGTCGGCTTCGGCGCGGGCCTCGGAGATGAGCTTGTCGCGGATGCGCTCACCTTCGGCGACGTGCTCGTCGTGCAGGCGCTGGGCCAGCGAGATGAGGCCGTGGGCGTCCTGGTCGCCTCCGCCTGCTCCACCGTCGACAGCACCGACAGCGGCACCGGTTCCGGCTGCAGCGGCGTTGGAGCCGAAGCCGTTGGTGGCAGCGCCCTGCTGGGTCTGCTGCGGCTTCTCCTCAGCCTGCTCGCGCGATTCGTCTGCCGACTGCTGCGGGGCGACCAGCGGCGAGGCGGCCTGCTCCTTCTTCTCCTCGGCAGGGGTCTCCTTGACGTCCTGCTCCAAAACAGCGGCGGGCATCGCCTGGGTTGCCTGCGGATCCTCAGCGGTCTGCTGGGCGGCCGGCTGCGATCCGATCGTCTGGGCGCCGGTCTGCTCGGTGCCTGCAGCACCCTGTCCCTGGCTCAGCTCCTGGTTGCGCTGCTCGCACGCCGAGAGCTTCTGACGCAGCTCGTCGTTCTCCTGGTAGAGGCGACGGAGTTCGAGGACGACTTCGTCGAGGAAGTCATCGACTTCCTCCTGGTCGTATCCTTCGCGGAACTTCACGTGCTGGAACCGCTTATTGACAACATCTTGAGGCGTAAGCGCCATGAGGCCACCTTCGATCGGAAATCGTCTTTACTCTACTGTTATACAACAGATGTCGATGCCACTGTACAGCAACGCCAGCTTATTTGTCGTGCAGGCTTTGCCATGATTCGCATCATAATACGCCTTGTGCTTAAGCCGGGTCTCTACCCCGGGCGCGGCGCGGCATCCATCACCTGCTCGATATTGCAGTTCTGTCATATTCACCCGAGGCGAATACTTGCACTCACAAACCGGCGGCTGCTTTCACGACTGTGAAAGGGAATGTCACATTCCCTGGGCTGCGAGGCTGAAGAACACACCGGCGAGGATCTGCACTGCGATGAACACGAGGATGAAGCCCAGGTCCAGGGAGATCTGGCCGAGGCGCAGCGGCGGGATGATCCGGCGCACGAGCTTCACCGGCGGGTCGGTGAGCGTGTAGATGATCTCGGCGAGTACCAGGATGAAGCCGGTGGGCCGCCAGTCACGTGCGAACACCTGGATGAGGTCGATGACGACCCGCGCCAGGAGCACGAAGACGTACAGGCTCAAAGCCTGGCCGATGATCCAAAACAGCAATGACACGAAGGCTTCTCCTGAGGGAACGCAGACGGCGGACTACATTCAAGCGTAGTCCGCCGTTGCTGTTAATGCCGAACCGGGAGCCGCAGCTGCGGCCAGACGCCTCAGCTCTGGTTGAAGAAGCTGGCCTGATGGTCTCCTGCGGCTTCTTCGGTCGATACTTCGATCGACTCGGGGGTGAGGAGGAACACATTGTTGGTGACCTTCTCGATGGATCCGCGCAAGCCGAAGATGAGGCCGGCGGAGAAGTCGACGAGGCGCTTGGAGTTCGCCTCATCCATTGCCGAGAGGTTCATGATGACCGGCACGCCGTCGCGGAAGGCGGTGCCGATGGCCTTGGCGTCGTTGTAGCTGCGGGGATGGATCGTCTGAATGCGCTGCATCGCGGTGGCCGGTGCACTTTCCACAGGACGAACGGACGGGCGGATCGGGGTGACAGCAGCAGCCGGCGGCTCGAACGGCTCAGGTTCGGCCTCGAGGCCGTCGTCAGCGTAGTCGTCGTACTCGTCCTTATAGGTACGGCGCTGTTCGGTGGGCTGATGACGCAGGTCCTGCTCGTCGTAGTCCTCGACGAATCCCAGGTAGCTGCCGATCTTCTTGAGAGCGGACATGGGCGACTCCTCGTGATTGCGGGCGTCCTTCGCGGTTCGACATGCAAAGGTCTTAGTGAGAACGTACCCCACTGGCAGGTGATGGCCGGGAAAGCGCTGCGGGCGTGTCGAAAGTTCGGGTGAAGTTCTCACCGCGGCTGTGCGGTGGGCTCCATCCAGATGACACCTGCGAATCGGCCGGTGACGGCGTCGCGTCGGTAGGAGAACAGGTCGGGGCTGTCGTAGGTGCAGGCCGAGACCCAGCGCTCAAGCCGCACGCCTTCCCGGCGCAGCTGCTCGGCCACTCCGGCGGCGACGTCGATGGCTGGGGTGCCCTCGGCCGAGACCGAGGCGGCGACCGGTTCGATCTCGGCGATCTCCTCGCGCAGTTCGACCGGCACCTCGTAGCGTCGCGGGGAGATCGAGGGGCCGATGATCGCAGCGATGTTGTCCGCCCCACGCTCACGCATCGACTCGACAGCAGCGCCGACGACGCCTGCGGCCATGCCCTTGCGCCCGGCGTGGACGCTGGCGATGACCCCGGCATCCGGGTCGGCCAGCAGCACCGGAGTGCAGTCGGCGACGAGGACGGCGAGACCGAGGAGGGTCGATGAGGTCACCTGGGCATCCGCTTCGACGGTGTCGAGCGAGACGGACGAATTGAGGTCATCGAGATCGACGGTGTGCACGGCGGTGCCGTGGACCTGGGAGGTGAAGCTCAGCCGGTCGGCCTGCAGGCCCAGCACCTGGGCGAGCATATTGCGGTTGGCTGTCACCGCCGAGTCGTCGTCGCCGACTCCGCGCCCGAGGTTGAGCGAGTTGTAGGGAGGAACGGAATAGCCGCCCCATCGGTCCGAGAACGCCGCGTGGGCCACGCAGCGAGTTCCCGGAACGACGAAGCGGCTGTGCAGCACGAGGCCGTCCCTGTCTTATTTGAGGAAGTCGGGGATGTCGAGGTCGTCATCGAAGCTGTCGACCTTCTCATCCGGCAGCTCGCGCGGAACCGAGGGTGCAGATTCCTCGCTGGAACCGGCCGAAGCCGAGGCATCGTCCGATCCGCTCGACGAAGAGTCTTCCGAGCGCAAACTGTATGGGCCAGCCTGGGTGCCCGAATCGCTGGCGGCAGCACCTGCGGCCGCACCGGCGCCGGCGGCTGCCGCACCGACGGCGGCGGGCTGGTTGCCGGATTCGCTGCGGCCGGCGTCTGCCGAACGGCGGTCCTCCGACGACTTGCTGGCTGCCAGCGACGGCGAGCCCTCCACAGCGCCGACCGGCGTGTCGAAGCCGGCGGCGATGACGGTGATGCGGCATTCGTCGCCGAGGTTGTCGTCGATGACGGTGCCGAAGATGATGTTGGCTTCCGGGTGCGCGGCTTCCTGCACGAGGCGGGCGGCCTCGTTGATCTCGAACAGGCCGAGGTCGGATCCGCCCTGGATGCTCAGCAGCACGCCGTGGGCGCCTTCGATGCTGGCTTCGAGCAGCGGCGAGGCGATTGCGGCCTCGGCTGCCTGCACGGCACGGTCGTCGCCGACGGCGGAGCCGATGCCCATGAGCGCTGTGCCGGCGTCCTGCATGACGGACTTGACGTCGGCGAAGTCGAGGTTGATCATGCCCGGCGTCGAGATGAGGTCGGTGATGCCCTGCACGCCCGAGCGCAGCACCTCGTCAGCGGACTGGAAGGCCTCGATGACCGAGACGTTGCGGTCCGAGATCGACAGCAGCCGGTCGTTCGGGATGACGATGAGGGTGTCGACTTCCTCGCGGAGGTCGGCGATGCCCTTCTCCGCCTGGGCCGAGCGGCGCCGGCCTTCGAAGGTGAACGGGCGGGTGACGACACCGATGGTCAGGGCGCCGAGGCCGCGGGCGATGCGGGCGACGACAGGTGCTGCACCGGTGCCGGTGCCGCCGCCTTCGCCAGCGGTGACGAAGACCATGTCGGCGCCTTCGAGCGCTTCGGTGATGGCCTCTTCGGAGTCCTCTGCGGCCTTGCGCCCGATCTCCGGGTCGGCTCCGGCGCCGAGCCCGCGAGTGAGGTCGCGGCCGATCTCGAGCTTCAGGTCAGCTTCGGAGAGGAGCAGCGCTTGTGCGTCGGTGTTGATTGCGATGAACTCGACGCCTTTGAGGCCGACGTCGATCATCCGTTGGACAGCGTTGACACCGCCGCCGCCGGTACCGGCAACCTTGATGTCCGCTCCGGATTGTGGGAATTCAGCCAAGTCGGTTTCCTCTTTCGACGCATCGGGCCCATGCGGGCGTGTGGGCCTATTTTGCCTTCATGTCGACGCTATGACCCGCTCCCCCTCAGCGCAACTCTCGCACGCGGTGTGTCGAAAGCTTCTGCCCCGGCAGGCCCGATCGGTGCCCCGGGCGGGAGCTTATGAGGTGACCGGCACCTCGGGCACGGAGACGTCGATCGTCTGCGCATCGGTATCGATGAGCTTGGAGGCGATGTCGAATTTGCGGGCGGCGTCCTCGGCGCTGCCGAATCGGATCGTCACCGGGGAGGCGTCTTCGCCGGGGCTGTAGTCGATTTCGATCTTCTCCGGATCACTGGCGCGCACGACGCTGATCTGCTCGGGCACCCCGTCAGGCAGTTCGTCGAGCAGTGCCAGTGCGGCGCTGATCGTCTCCTTGCGGCCGGCTCCGGCGGTGAGTTCGAGGCGGGCCAGTCCGTCGGGTTCGCCGGTGACGGTGTCGATCGTCGTGCCGGTGGCATCGACGCGGTCCCAGCCGGAGCCTGCGCGCACGGCGATGAGCGGGGTGCGGTCGGTGACCGTGATGGACAGAGCGCGCGGGCCGGCCCAGCGGGCCTTCGCCGAGGCGGCCTTCGGCAGGCGCTTGAGGGCGGCCTTCTCGACTGCACCGGGCATCGCCTGCGGCAGCGGGGTGCCGGACCAATCGGCCAGCACCGCTACTTCGATCTGCTCGGCGGTGTAGAACTCCGTCGCCTTGGCTTTGACGCTGGTGATCGCCAGCACCGGGGAGAACCAGGCGGCGGCCAGCAGCCCGATGATGACCGCGGCGCTGCCGGCGATGACGAGGATGCGTGTGAGCCGGGCGCGGCGGCGGGCGGCGAGCCGGTCGGACAGGCTCGCGGTCGCCTCGGTGCTGCCGGTGTGCGTCTGCGTCATCGCCTGCCGGTCACCAGGCCGTTTCGAGTGCGGCGACGATCTCGGGGCCGAGGATCGTGACGTCGCCGGCGCCGATGGTGATGACGATGTCGCCGGGCTGGACGCGGGAGACGACGGTCGGCACGGCATCGGAGAAGGCCGGCAGGAAGGTGGCGTTGTCGTGCGGGACCTCCTCGGCGACGATCGCGCCGGTCACCCCAGGGATCGGGTCCTCGCGGGCGGGGAACACGTCGAGGACGATCGCCTCATCGGCGATGCCGAGCGCCTGGCCGAACTCCTGCTTGAAGTTCTGGGTGCGGCTGAACAGGTGCGGTTGGAAGATCGCGTGCACCCGCCCGCCGGGGGCCACGACCGAGCGGGCGGCGGTGAGCACGGCGCTGACCTCGGTCGGGTGGTGGGCGTAGTCGTCGTAGACGCGCACGCCGTGGGCGGTGCCGCGCAGCTCGAAGCGCCGGCGGGTGCCGCCGAAGCCGGCCAGGCCCGCAACAGCGGCATCGAGGTCGCCGCCGAGGTGGTGGACGACGCAGAGTGCGGCGGTGGCGTTGGCGGCGTTGTAGGCGCCGGGCTGCTGGAGTTCGACGTCGAGGTCACGGCCGTCGAGGGTGACGGTGAAGGCGGTGCCGACCTCGCCGGGGCGCAGGTCGGTGATCGGCACATCGGCGGTCTCGGCGAATCCGTAGGTGACGACGGTGGTGCCCTCAGCGGCGGCTTGGGCTGCGATCTCGCGGGATCCGGCGTCGTCGGCGCAGGCGATGAGCACACCGCCGCGGCTGCGCACGTGGCTGGCGAAGTCGACGAAGGCCTGGCGCACACCAGCCCAGTCGCCGTAGTGGTCGAGGTGGTCGGCCTCGGCGTTTGTGATGACGGCGACGGCCGGTTCGTAGAGCAGGAAGGAGCCGTCGGATTCGTCGGCTTCGGCGATGAACGCCTCGCCGGTGCCGTCGTGGGCGTTGGTGCCCGAGGCGGTGAGCACTCCCCCGATGACGAACGACGGGTCCCCGCCGCCGGCCTGCAGGGCGACCGTCGTCATCGATGTCGTCGTCGTCTTGCCGTGAGTGCCGGCGATCGCAACGGTCGTGCGGCCGTGCATGAGGCCTGCGAGTGCCGCTGAGCGGTGGATGATGCGCAGGCCCTTGTCGCGGGCGGCGGCCAGTTCGCGGTTGTCCTGGCGGATGGCTGAGGAGACGACGACGGTGTCGACATCGGCGATGTTCTCTGCCCGCTGGCCGATCGCGATCTCCGCGCCGAGGGCGCGCAGGGCTGCAACGACCGAGGAGTCCTTCGCATCGGAGCCGGTGACGGTCATGCCGCGCATGAGCATGATCCGGGCGATGCCGGACATGCCGGCGCCGCCGATGCCGATGAAGTGGACGCGGCCGAGTTCAGCGGCCGGGATGATCGGCGTGTCAGGGGCTGCTGCCATCTGTCAGTCGTCCTTTGTGCGTTCTTTGCGGTTGAGCAGTTCCGGCGGGTACGGCCGGTGCGGATGCTCCCGGCCGAGGGCCGCATACATCTTATGCACCATCGTGCGCGCAGCTGCCATCGGGAAGTCGGCGGCCAGGGCGGTTTCGCTCATCGCCTGCAGGCGCGCCGGGTCGGTCAGCAGCGGCAGGATCGTGCCGGTGACCGCGGCCGTGTCGAAGTCAGCGTTGTCGATCATGAGTGCCGCGCCGGATTCGACGAGGCCTGCAGCGTTGAGGCGCTGCTCGCCGTTGCCGATCGCCAGCGGCACGAACACCGTCGGCACTCCGGTGATCGACACCTCGGCGACGGTCCCGGCACCGGAGCGGGCGATGAGCAGGTCGGCGGCCAGATAGGCGTTGTGCATCCCGTCGACGTATTCGACGACGTGGTAGTCCGGGACCGAGGCGGCTGCGGCGGCGACGTCTGCGGCCTTGCCGGCGCCGGTGATGTGGAGGATCTGCACGCCTGCTGCCGCGATGTTCTCGATCGCTCCGGCGAAGGCTTCGTTGAGCCGCTGGGCGCCGGACGATCCGCCGGTCACCACGAGGGTCGGCAGGTCTTCGCGCAGACCGAGATGCTGGCGTGCGGCGGCCCGCTGGGCGGGGTCGGTGTAGTCGACGAGTTCGATCTGAGAGCGGATCGGCATGCCGACCTGGCTGCCCTTGAGCGGGGTGCCGGAGAAGGTGTAGCCGATGTTGGCCGCAGGCGTGAAGCCGGCGCCGAGGCGGTTGGCCAGTCCCGGCCGGGCGTTGGCTTCGTGGATGATGACCGGGATCTTCGCGAGTTTGGCAGCCAGGTAGGCCGGCGGGCAGACGTAGCCGCCGACTCCGACGACGATGTCGACGTGGCGGTCGCGGATGAGCCGGCGGACCTTGCGCACGGTGCCGGCCAGCCGCCCGGGGAAGCGCAGCAGGTCGGTGTCGATGCTGCGCGGGGCGGGCACCTTGTCGATGGTGACGAGTTCGAAGCCGGCTTCGGGTACGAGGCGGGTCTCCAGGCCGGCGGGCGTGCCGAGCATGATGATCTCAGCTTCCGGGTCCTGGAATCTCAGATCCTCGGCGATGGCGAGCATCGGGGCGACGTGGCCGGTGGTGCCGCCGCCGGCGAACAGGGCTGTCAGGGGTCGGGTCATGTCCTCTTCTTCTTCCGTAGGCGCAGCGGTGAGGAGGCGAGCACGGCCAGGGATTCGCGCACCCGGGCGTTCTGGGCGCGCATCGCCTCCTGCGCCCCGGATTCGGCGCGCGCGAAGGCGAGCACGACCCCGGCGGCGATGCAGGTGGCCAGCAGTGCGGAGCCGCCGTAGGAGACGAAGGGCAGCGGCACGCCGATGACCGGCAGCACCCCGGAGACGACGCCGATGTTGACGAGTGCCTGGCCGATGAGCCACATGAAGATCCCGGCGGTGGCGGCCTGGATCATCCGGTCGTCGGTGCGCAGCACGATGCGGATGAGGCCGTAGCCGAGCACGGAGAACAGCAGCAGCACTGCCACGGAACCGAGCAGGCCGAGCTCTTCGCCGATGATCGCGAAGATGAAGTCGTTGTGCGCCTCGGGCAGCCACAGCCACTTCTCCCTGGAGGCGCCGAGTCCCACGCCGAACCAGCCGCCGGAGGCCAGGGCGAACAGTCCGTGGTTGGACTGCCAGTGCTGGCCGAGTGGGTCCATCGCCTCGTTCTCGTGGCCGACGAACATCGCGCGGATGCGGGCCATGCGGTTGGCACTCGTGATCACGAGGAGGGTGACGACGGCGGCGATGCCGAGGAAGGCGGTGATGAGGTAGCGCCATGGCAGTCCGGCGACGAACACGGTGCCCAGTGCGGTGGCCATGACGATGAGGGCGGTGCCGAGGTCGCGTCCGGCCAGTACGAGCCCGAGTACGGCGGCGAGTCCGATGATGGCGGGCATGACCTCTTTGAGGCTGGTGAGTTTGGTGGCTTTGTGGGCGAAGAACGTCGCCAGCCAGATCGCCAGCGCCACCTTGGTGAATTCGGCTGGCTGGCCCTGGAAGCCGCCGATTCTGATCCAGCCGGCGTTGCCCTGCACCTCGTGGCCGAGGCCGGGGATGAGCGGCAGCGTCTGCAGTGCGAGAGCGCCGATGAAGATGATCGGGGCGGCCTTCCTGAACCAGTTCACCGGCGCGTAGGACAGGGCGATCATGACGGTCACGCCGATGATCGCGTAGATGCCTTGCCGGTTGAACACGGAGAACGAGGAGCCCTCCCCTGCCCGGTAGGCGGTGATGGAGGAGGCCGAGAGCACCATGATGAGGCCGAAGCCGATGAGTGCGAGCACGCAGATGAAGACGAGGTAGTAGCTGGTGACCGGCAGGTCGAGCAGCCGGCGCAGGCTGGCCATCACGCCGGTCCCGCGCGTGAAGTCAGCTGCGCGCGTCCGCCGGGTCTCGGCGTCGTGCCGCAGCGAGGCCATCTCAGCTCACCTGGTCCTGCACGGCTGCGGCGAACAGCGCCCCGCGTGTGCCGTAGTTGAGGAACTGGTCCATGCTCGCAGCCGCCGGGGCGAGGAGCACGGTGTCACCATCGGAGGCCAGTTCACGGGCAGCGGTGACGGCGGCGCGCATGAGCGCCTCGCCTCGCCGGGTCTCATCGGCCGGGCCCGAGGTCTCGGTCGCCTCATCCTCGCCGGTGGCCGGGTCGATGCGCACGAGCGGCACCGCGGGTGCGTGTGCGGTGAGCACGCTCGTGTAGGGGTCCGGGTCGGTGCCGATGAGCACGACGCCGGTCAGCCGGTGGGCGTGGGTGCTGATGAGCTCGGTGAGGTCAGCGCCCTTCGTCAGGCCGCCGGCGATCCACACGATCCGTTCGGCCGAGGCCAATGCGGCGTCGGCGGCATGCGGGTTGGTGGCTTTGGAGTCGTTGATCCAGCGCACTCCCCCGGATTCTGCGACGACGGCCATCCGGTGATCGGCCGGCTGGTGGGTGCGCAGTCCTTCGCGCACGGCAGCTGGTGGGATGTCGAGGCTGCGGGCGAGGGCGGCTGCGGCCAGGGCGTTGGCGATCTGGTGGGGTGCGACCGGTGCACCGGCGCTGCCGACGGCGGTGGCGACGTCGTCGAGTGAGCCGAGTTCGGCTGCCGTGGACTGCCGGTTGTGCAGGTATGCACGGTCGACGAGGACTCCGTCGACGACGCCGAACTCGCCGGGGGCCGGCATTCCGGTGGTGAAGCCGATCGCGCGGGCACCACCGATGACCTCGGCGTCCTCGACGAGCCGGCGGGTGGCCGGGTCGTCGACGTTGTAGACGCAGGAGGCCGCGACGTTCGTGTAGGCGCGGGCCTTGTCAGCGCAGTAGTCCTCATAGCTGCCGTGCCAGTCGACGTGGTCTTCTGCCAGGTTGAGCACGGCGGCGGCATGCGCGCTCATCGAGTACTGCCAGTGCAGCTGGAAGCTTGAGAGCTCGATAGCGAGCACGTCGGCGGCCGGGTCGAGGACGGCTTCGATGAGCGGCTGGCCGATGTTGCCGCAGGCTTTGGCGTGAAGGCCGGCGGCGGTGAGCATCGAGGCGAGCATCGAGGTCGTCGTGGTCTTGCCGTTGGTGCCGGTGACGACGAGCCAGGGTGCGGTGTTGTGGCCGCGGACCCGCCAGGCGAGTTCGACTTCGCCGATGACGGGGATGCCGCGTTCGTGGGCGGTCGTGAAGATCGGGTGGTCGGGTCGCCAGCCCGGTGAGGTGACGACGAGGTCGGGGATCTTGCCGGCCGCGCTGGTCGGCAGGTCGGTGACGTGTTCGGGCCCGCGCCGGATGTCGACGTCGAAGACGCCGAGGATCGTCTCCCATTCGCTCAAGTCCCGCTCGGTGTCGCCGTCGACGACGATGACCTCGGCGTGGCGTTCGGCTAGGTGGACGGCCATCGGGAAGCCGGAGACTCCCAGGCCGGTGACGACGATGGTGAGACCGTGCAGGCTCTGGGTCGGTCCGTGCAGCACGTCCGGGATGTTCTCGGCGTGCGGGTAGTCGACTGGCTCCCAGCCTTCGGGGTGCAGGGGCAAGTCGGCTGCCGGCGGGGGTGAGAAGGTCATCCCGGCCAGCGGGTTATCTGGAGTGCCGTTGCTGTCAGCGGGCAAGGTTGGACACCCATTCGGCGTAGAAGAGCGCGATCGCGCCGACGACGAAGAGCACGGCGATGATCCAGAAGCGCACGACGATCGTGACCTCGCCCCACCCCTTGAGTTCGAAGTGGTGCTGCAGCGGTGCCATGCGGAAGACGCGTTTGCCGGTGAGCTTGTAGGAGGCGACCTGGATGATGACGCTGAGGGTGATGATGACGAACAAGCCGCCCATGACGACGAGCAGCAGTTCGGTGCGCGACATGATCGCCAGGCCGCCGATCGCACCGCCGATCGCCAGCGAGCCGGTGTCGCCCATGAAGATCTTCGCCGGCGAGGTGTTCCACCACAGGAATCCGATGCAGGCTGCTGCCAGGGCGGCGGCGACGATCGTGAGGTCGCGGGGGTCGCGGACCTCGTAGCAGCCGGCGCGGGCCTCGGACATGAGCGAGCAGTTCTGCGTCGACTGCCACGTGTTGATCATGACGTAGCCGAGGAAAACGACTGCTGAGGCGCCGGCGGCCAGGCCGTCGAGGCCGTCGGTGAGGTTCACGGCGTTCGACACAGCGGTGATGATGAGGTTGGCCCACACGATGAAGAGCACGGTGCCGAAGATGACGCCGGCGAACGCGAGGTCGATGTTGGTGTCGCGGATGAAGGAAATCGCCGAGGATGCCGGGGTCACGCCGTAGCGGCTGGGGAAGTTGAGCGCCAGAATCGCGAACGTGATGCCGACGAAGCCCTGCCCGATGATCTTGCCGCGCGGGCGCAGGCCCAGGGACCGCTGCTTGGAGACCTTGATGTAGTCGTCGAGGAAGCCGATCGCGCCGAGGCCTGCGGCCAGCCACAGCACGAGCAGCCCGGAGACCGTCGGCCAGGAGCCGGTGACGAGGTGGGCGATGAGATAGGAGGCGATCGTCGCCGAGACGATGACGACACCGCCCATCGTCGGGGTGCCGCGCTTGGTGGCATGCGATTCAGGCCCGTCATCGCGGATGAACTGGCCGTAGCCGCGGCGGACGAGCTGGCGGATGTAGACCGGGGTGCCAACGAGCGTGAACAGCAGGCTCAGGCACGCGGCGAGCACAACTGCGATCATTGGGCCCCCGAGATTCCAGCGATCTCGTCACCGAGGTAGCGCAGTCCGGCATCGCGTGAGGACTTGAACAGCACGATGTCACCAGGCTGCAGCTCGGCGTTGAGCAGATCGCGGGCCTCAGCGACGGTGGCCACCCAGGCGGCCTCGTTGCCCCAGGAGCCTTCGAGGTGGGCTGCCTGGTAGATCGGGCGGGCGCCTTCGCCGACGGCGATCGTGCGGTTGATGTTGAGGCGGACGGCCTGCCGGCCGACGGTGTCGTGGGCGGTGACGGAGTCCTCACCGAGCTCGAGCATCTCACCGAGCACGGCGACGGTCCGCCGCGGCGGGGTCTCCTCATCGCCGCGGCCCATCGCGGCCAGCGTCTTGAGGGCTGCGGCCATCGAGTCGGGGTTGGCGTTGTAGGCGTCGTTGAGCACGGTCACACCGCTGGGCGAGTCGATGAGCTCCATCCGCCACCGGCTGGCAGCGCCCGAGGTGCCCAGGGTGGTGGCGATGGTGCGTGATTCGACGCCGCACAGGTGGGCGACGGCGGCTGCGGCGAGGGCATTGTCGACGTGGTGCTCACCGAGCAGGGCGAGTTCGACCGGCTGGGGCTCCTCATCGGGCAGCTGCAGCTGGAACGACGTCCGGCCCGAGGCGTGGGATTCGATGTCGCCGGCGCGCACAACCGGTTCACCCTCGGAACCGGGGTTCGAGGAGAACCACAGCGTGTTGACACCGGGGGCGAGCACATCGTGCATCGCACGCACCCTGGCGTCATCGGCGTTGAGGACCGCCCAGCCGCCGCTGGTGAGCGATTCGACGAGCTCGGACTTCGCCCGTGCAGTATTCTCGACTGAGCCGAACACACCGGAGTGGGCGCTGCCGACGTTGAGTTCGACGGCGATGTCGGGGCGGATGAGGGAGGTGAGGTAGGCGAGGTTGCCGATCGTGCGCGCACCCATCTCGAGGACGAGGAAGCGCGTCGACTCGTCGGCCCGCAGGGCCGTCAGCGGCACACCGACTTCGTTGTTGTAGGAGTTCGGCGGCCACACAGTCTCCCCGACCGAGAGCAGCAGGTCAGACGTCAGGTCCTTGACGGTGGTCTTGCCGGCCGAGCCGGTGATGGCGATGACGGTGAGCTCGCCGGATTCGCGCAGCGCGGCGACGTTGAGGGAGGCGAGCTGGCCGAGGGCTGCAGTGGCGTCGGAGACGTGCAGTGTCGGCAGGTGCTCGCCGTCGACAGCGGGCACCGCCTCTGCGATGACGAGGGCGGCTCCGGCTTCGACGGCGGCCGGGGCGAAGGTGATCCCGTCGGTCTGCTCACCACGCCGAGCGACGTAGATGTCCCCGGGGCTGACCTCGCGGGAGTCGGTGACGACCCCGCCGGTGAGCATCGTGTCTTCAGATACGCCGTACAGGCTGCCCTTGAGGGCAGCGGCGACTTCTCCTGCAGAAAAACTCTTCATATCAATCCTGAACTCTACCTGCTGCAACGCCCGAAGGCCGTGAAGCGCAGGCCCGGCGAGTGTGTTCTCGGTCATCGAAGGGGTGGACGACCCCGGCGATCTCCTGGCCGGTCTCGTGCCCCTTGCCGGCCACGAGAAGGGTGCCGGTCTCCCCTGCTGCTGCGACGCCGGCGATGATCGCCTCAGACCGGGCGGGGATCTCCTCGATGCGGGTGGCGCGGGCCGTTCCCGAGGCGCGGGCCGCCTCGGCACCGGAGCGCACCGCAGCGCGGATGGCGGCGGGGTCTTCGGAGCGGGGGTTGTCGTCGGTGACGATGACGACGTCGGCACCGCGGGCAGCGGCAGCACCCATATCGGCGCGCTTGGAGGGGTCGCGGTCGCCGCCGGCGCCGCAGACGATGACGAGCGGGCGGCCGGATTCGGCCAGGCCGCCGAGCACCTGGGTGATGGCGTCAGGGGTGTGAGAGTAGTCGACGACGGCCAGCGGGGCTGCGCCGTTGACCTGTTCCATGCGTCCGGGCACGGTGACCTCGAAGGAGCCAGCGACGGCTGCCAGCGCGTCGAGGTCGGTGCCGGATTCGAGCAGCAGGGCCAGGGCCAGGGCGGTGTTGGCGACGTTGAAGCTGCCCGGCAGCGGGGCGCGGGCGGGAAGTGTTCCGGCTGGTGTGTGCAGGGTGAAGTGCGGGCCGGACTCGTCGGCGATGAGGTATGTGGGGTTCTCGGCGGTCTCGCGGGAGATCGTGGCGACCGGCACCTCGGCGATGGCCGCCAGGCGGCGGCTGTAGTCATCGGCGAGCATGATGACCCCGCGGTCGGAGAACGCCGGGGTGAACAGGGTGGCCTTGGCCTGGAAGTACTCCTCCATGCTGGCGTGGAAGTCGAGGTGGTCCTGGCTGAGGTTGGTGAACCCGGCAACAGGGAAGTGCGCGCCGTCGACGCGGTGCTGGGCCAGGGCGTGGGAGGAGACCTCCATCGCACACGTGTCGACGCCGGCTGAGCGCATGCGGGCGAACAGGGCGTGCAGCTCAGGGGCCTCAGGTGTGGTGCGCACGGCTGGCTGCGTCTGCCCGGCGATTGTCGTAGCGACGGTGCCGATGAGCCCGGTGGTCCGTCCCAGGGCGGTGAGCAGGCCGTCGAGGATGTAGCTCGTCGTGGTCTTGCCGTTGGTGCCGGTGATGCCCAGCAGCTGTGGAACATCCGGGTCGGTGCCGTAGATCTGGGCGGCTATGCTGCCCAGGCGTGCGCGCGGGCTCTCGGTGATGAGCAGGCACAGCTCATCGAGGGCCGGGGCTGCCGAGTCGGCAGCGAGGGCGGTTTCGATCATCTGCTGGCCGGCCGGGTCGGTGAGGATTGCCCGGACGCCTGCGGTGATGAGGGATGGGGCGAACTGGGCGCCGTGGACGTTGGCGCCGGGCAGGGCCGCGTACAGCCAGCCGGGCTGGGTCTGCCGCGAGTCGTGGCTGACGCCGTGCACCTCGGTGTCGGCCGGGCCGGTGACCGCGACGTCGTCCGGCAGCTGCAGTTCGGTGATCCGCATTACTTCCATTCCCCTGGGTAGAGATCGGGTTCCTCGGTCGATGGTGGCACACCCATATGACGCAGGGTGAATCCTGCGACGTCGGAGAACACCGGGGCCGCTGCGGTGCCGCCGTAGTAGCCCTTGCGGGGCCGCTGCAGGGTCACTGACACAGCGATCTTCGGGTCCTCGGCCGGTGCCGCACCGACAAAGGAAGCAGTGTAGCCGTCATAGCCGGGTCCGTTCTCATTCGGCGCCTGCGCAGTGCCGGTCTTGCCTGCCACCCGGTAGCCGGAAATCTGCGCGGACTGGCCGGTGCCCTCGGCGACGACGCCTTCGAGCATGCGCATGAGTTCGCCTGCCGCTTTTTCGCTGATGACCTGTTCGGGATCGGCTGGTGCGATATCGGTCACGCGGCCGGAATCGTCGACGGTGCCGGTCACGAGCTGCGGGGCGACCTTCTTCCCGCCGTTGGCGATGGTGGCCATCGCCGCGGTCGTCTGCAGTGAGGTGGCTGCCACGCCCTGGCCGAACATGACGGTGTACTTGGTGCGGCCGTCCCATTCATCCGGCGGGTAGAGCAGGCCGCGGGTGGTGCCGGGGAAGTCGATGCCGCTGGGCTGGCCGAAGCCGAACTTCGTCAGATACTCGTAGCGCTCCTCAAGGGAGAGCTTGTCGCCGGAGAGGATCGTGCCGGTGTTCGAAGACTCTTCTAAGATCCCGGCGACGGTGAGCTTCTGGTCCGGGTGGCTGCTGGAGTCGCGGAACTCCTCGCCGTTGGGTGCCTTCCACTTTTCGGGCACGACGAACTTGTCGGTCGGGGTGGCTTTGCCGGTGTCGAGCAGCGCTGCGGCGGTGACCATCTTGGCAGTCGAGCCGGGTTCGAAGGAGCCGGAGAAGATCCGTGATCCGCGGTCTTCGGCATCAGCCTTGCCGGGGTTGTTCGGGTCGACGCTCGGGGCTTCGGCGGCGGCGATGATCCGTCCGGTGCCGACTTCGAAGATCGTCACGGTGCCCCATTCGGCTTCGTGCTTCTTGACCTGGTCGGCGATCGCCTGCTGGGCGTAGTACTGCACATCGGAGTCGAGGCTCAGCTGCAGGCCCTGGCCGTTCTGGGCTGGGGTGATGTTCGAGTCGCCGAGCGGGATGATGTCGCCGGACAGGCCGCGCTCGTACTGCTGTTCGCCGTCGCGGCCGCGCAGGGTGCCGTCATGCTGGAGTTCGAGGCCGGCCAGTGCCTGCCCGTCGGAGCCGACGAAGCCGAGCAGGTTGCCGCCGACCGCACCGGCTGGATATGAGCGGATGGCGTACTCGTCGGCGGTGATGCCGGGGATGTCGCGGGCCTTGATCGCCTGCCACACCTCGGCGGTGATGCCATCGGCGACGACGGACCACTGCCGGTCGCCGTGCAGCATCGGATACAGCAGGCCGGGATCGGTGTCGAGGTCTTCTGCCAGCTGTTCGGCGGCACCCCAGGCACCGATGATGACGCCGTCCTTGTTCTTGTACTTGCCGACGTTCTGCTGGTCGGCGACCAGCCGGTAGCGCATCGCGTTGTCGGCCAGCACGGTGCCGTCGGCGGCGAGGATGACGCCGCGGGAGGCCGGCAGGGACAGGGTCACGAGCCGGGAGTCGAGTGCCCGCTCAGCCAGCCGGCGGGTGTCCATCCCCTGGATGTAGAACAGCTTGCCGGTGATCGCGATGATGAGAAGCACGGCGCAGATGGCGAGGAACTTCATCCGCTTCTGCGGGTCGGCCACCCGGGCCGGTTTGGGCGTACGGGTTTTCGGCTTCGCTGTCACCGGTGTGCGCTTGGGTCCGGTGGCGCGGCGAACAGGCTTCTTCTGGGCGGTGGCTGTCGTGCTGCGCGGGGACCGAGAGGTGCTGCCGGAGGCGCGAGTGCTGCCAGCTGCCCGCGCGCCACCGCTGCCGGTGCGGGCTGGTCGCTTCGCTGACCGGCTGGCAGGTCGTTGCCGCGGGGAAGCGCCGGTGCGTGCGGCGGTCTTCCGCTTCTGCGGCTTGCCCATGACGTCTGCTCCCCCTTGCTGTCCGGCTGTCTGCTGTTCGGCCTGTGTGGTCTGCGGCCCCCGAGCACCGGTTCCGGTGTCAGCGCGGGACGGTGAGCTGCGGCGGGCTGAGCTCCTCTGCGCCGGAGTCGCCGACGGCCGGGAGCTTCTCATCTGATCGTAGGTTCGGGCGGACGGCTTCACGGGTATCGGCACGCGGGCCCGGCACCTTTTCTGCTGAGCCTTCGCTGAGAGCCGGCACCTCTCCGGGGTCGATGACGGACCCGTCGGACAGGCGCAGGTACTTCACATGCGTCGGCTGGTGCATGCCCATCTCCTCGGCCGCTTTAGTGATCGACTGCGGGCTTTCGCGGTAGGAGATGTCCTCGGTGAGCCGGTCGCGTTCGCTGTGCAGCGCCCGCTGTTCGGCGGTGAGCTTCTCGACCTGGAAGGAGCTGTGGGAGATGAAGATGTTGAGAAGCAGCACGGCGACCAGACCGAAGAGCAGCAGCCCGACGAACATAAGGCTGGCAGGTGTGCGGCGCTTGGCCAGGCCCGGAACGATGAGCTTGAGGCGGGAGGCCTCGCCGCGGGTCAGCGGCGCGGTGAGTGAGCGGGCCGGGCGGGATGGGGCGGCGGAGGTCGTGACGGCGCGGGCGACGGGACTCATGAGGAACGGTCACCTTTCATCTGCGATGCTGCTGTCTTCTTGGTATCCGTGTGGCGGGTCTTCTGTACGGCCCGCAGGCGCACGGAGGCGGCCCGCGGGTTGATCTCAATCTCCTCTGCCGGGGCCTTCTCGGCCCCGCGGGTCAGCGCGCTCAGCCACGGCTGCAGGTCCGGTGGGATGACCGGCAGGTCGGCTGGTGCCTGGCTCTCGAGTCCTGCCCGGAAGGCGCGCTTGACGATCGTGTCCTCCAGGGACTGGTAGGACTCGACGACGACAACCCCGCCGACGTGCACGGCTTCGAGTGCCTGGTTCAGTGCTGAGCGGAGGATGTCGAGTTCGGCGTTGACCTCGATGCGCAGGGCCTGGAAGGTGCGCTTGGCCGGATGTGAGCGGTTGCGCTGCCCGGCCGGCTGCGGGATGACGCGCTGGAGCATCGCCACGAGCTGATCGGAGGTCTCCCACGGCGTCTCGTCGCGATCGGTCACGATGACGCGGGCGATCTTGCGGGCGTAGCGCTCTTCGCCGTACTCGCGCAGGATGCGGGTGAGCTCAGCTTCCGGGTAGGTGTTGAGCACTTCGGCGGCGGTGAGCTCATCACCGGGATCCATGCGCATGTCCAGCGGAGCGGAGCGGGCGTAGCTGAAGCCGCGGGCGTCTTCGTCGAGGTGCATCGAGGAGACCCCGAGGTCGAAGAGCACCCCGCTGACTCCGGTGTGCCCGGCACGGGCGATAACCGAGGCCATCTCGTCGTCGGTGGCGTGGAAGGCCTGGAAGCGCTCTCCGTATCCGGCCAGGCGCTTGCCGGCGATCTCGAGAGCTGTCGGGTCGCGGTCGATGCCGATGAGCTGGACCTGTGGGAAGGCTTCGAGGATGCCCTCGGAATGCCCACCTGCCCCGAGCGTTGCGTCGACGATGACCGGGGTGGTGCCCTCCGCCTCGGCGGCGGCGACCCCATGGCCCAGGAGCTCGACACAGCGCTCAAGCAGGACGGGGGTGTGCGGTGCCTGTGCCATGTCTCCTCCTCTTCATCGTCGAGCGGTGATGGTGCTGGTCGCGGTGGTGCTGCGTGCCGCTGGGACCAGAACCTCGTCCGCCTGTGCCCTGCCACCGGGGAAGTGCGTCAGGACCGGAGGGCTTTGGAACCGGGGAAGTATCCCAAAACCACCAGGCGGGCGAGGATCTCAGCCCAGCGACTAGATCACACCGGGAATCACCTCGTCGGACCGATCGGCGAAGCCCTGCTCGGTCTCTGCCAGGTAGGTCTCCCATGTCGGTGCATCCCAGATCTCTGCACGGTTGCCCATGCCGATGACTGCGACGTCGCGATCCAGGCCGGCGTAGCGGCGCAGGATCTGCGGAACGGTGATGCGCCCCTGCTTATCCGGTTGTTCTGCGGAGGCTCCGGAGAGGAAGACGCGCAGGTAGTCCCGCGCTTCCTTGCTCGTCATCGGCGCCGATCGCATCTGCTCGTGGACGGTCTCGAACTCCCGCGTGGAGAACAGGGTGAGGCAGCGCTCCTGGCCGCGGGTGAGAACGAGACCGTTCTCAAGCTCGTTGCGAAACTTCGCAGGCAGGATGAGCCGACCTTTGTCATCAAGGCGCAGGAGATGCGTCCCCAAGAACATGTCGCTCACCCCTTTCGAAACCACCCGGTTCCGATAGCAACCACTGTACTCCACTTCCCCCCACCTTTTCTATACATCTGTCTAAGTCTGGCCGATTCCTCGCTGTTTTCGCTGGTCAGATAGGTGGTGGAAAGTGGGGTTTTTGGGCAGAGAACCCGTGCCCGAGGCGGTGGCTGGGCGGGCTGCAGGGCGCTTGCGGCCGTCGCCGAGGCGGTCGCGGGCCTGATTTGGCGGGTTCTGGGGGCTGTGTGGAGGGATGTGGGGTGGCCGGTGGTGGGAAGTGGGGTGAGGGGTGGAGAGGGGTGGAGCGGCGGGTGAGGTGGAGTCGAACCGCCTCGTCGGGGACAATGGAGCCTATGAGCATTCCGAGCGATCCGCAGCAGCCGCTTTCGCGCCGCCAGGCCCGCGAGTCCGGCTATCCCGTCCCACAGTCGCAGCAGCCCGCCCACGGTTCATCGGCGGTCGGGTCGCAGCCGAGCGGAGCCCAGGCTCCGTTCATCAGCAGCCAGCCGGCGGCCCCGGCAGGCCAGCAGGGCGTTGATCCGCGCATCCAGCATGTCCAGCGGATCGCCGAGAACGCCCGCCAGGCGATGAACTCAGTGCTCGACGGCAAGGACCGGGTCGTGCAGATCGCGCTCATCACGCTGCTGGCCGGCGGCCACCTGCTGCTTGAGGATGTGCCCGGTGTCGGCAAGACGCTGCTGGCCAAGTCGCTCGGCCGGGTCGTCGACGGTTCGGTCAAGCGCATCCAGTTCACCCCGGACCTGCTGCCCAGCGATGTCATCGGCGTCAACCTGTTCAACCAGGAGTCCCGCCACTTCGAGTTCCGGCCCGGCCCGGTGTTCGCCAACATCGTCATCGCCGATGAGATCAACCGCGCCTCGCCCAAGACCCAGTCGGCGATGCTGGAGTGCATGGCCGAATCCCAGGCCAGCATCGACGGCACCACCTATCCCCTGCCGGCGCCGTTCATGGTCGTGGCCACCCAGAACCCCATCGACATGGAGGGCACCTATTCGCTGCCCGAAGCCCAGCGCGACCGCTTCACCGCCCGTGTGTCGATCGGCTACCCCGATCAGGCCTCGGAGATCGAGCTGCTCGACCACCACGTCGACCACGACCCGCTGGCCAAGCTGCCGGCGGTGACCTCGCTCGATGAGATCATGCAGGCCCGCGAGATCGTCCGCCACATCGGCGCGACCCACGAGCTGCGCGCCTACATCGTCGCCCTGCTCGAAGCCACCCGCAACGACCCGGCCGTGGCACTGGGCTCCTCCCCGCGCGGCGGCGTGCAGCTGCTGCGCGCAGCGAAGGCCCATGCAGTGCTGCACGGCCGCGGCTACGCCACCCCGGCCGATGTCCAGGCGCTGGCCGTGGACGTGCTCGCCCACCGGATCATCACCCATGACGGGGAGGACCACGACCACGCAGCGGAGATCATCCGGGCGACGCTGAGCCGCACGCCCGTGCGCTCATGAGGCTCACCACCTCGGGGTTCGTCTTCCTCATCGCCGGCATCGCGCTCATCATCTCCGCGTACCGGTTCTCACTGCCGGGCATGCTGCCGGCCGGGATCCTGCTCATCGGGCTCGTCGCCCTCAGCCTGCTGCTGGCGATCATCACGAGCCGCCGGATGGAGGTCACACTCTCAGCGGCTGTCCGCAGCGTCGACGGCACCCCCGTCGCCGAGGTGGGCCGCCCGCTGCTGCTGCGCGCGGCCCTGCGCAACCGGACCCCGCTGCCGATCGGCCCCTTCGGCGTCGACCTGGCCTTCCGGCCGGGTCTCGGTGAGGACCAGGGCGTCCGGGTGCCGGGCATCGGCGCCTCGTCCTCAGTGACCGTCGAGGCCGAATGCACCCCCACCCAGCGCGGGGTCAGCGGCGTCGACGGGGTTGCCGTGTCCTTTGAGGGCCCCTTCGGGCTCTCGGCGGTCTCGCACACGCTGCTGCGCGGCTACGACATCGCCGTCGCCCCGCGCCTGGAGCAGATGCCCAGGCCGCCCAAGGCCGGGCTCGCCCAGCCGATGGCCGACACCTCCCGCGCACTGCGCGGGGGCACGAGCCGGGACTTCGACACCCGCGAGTACGTCCCCGGTGACGACCTGCGCCATATCCACTGGACGTCGACTGCCCGCCATGACGAGCTCATGGTCCGCCACGAAGCCGAAGAGGAACATCCGTTCGCGGTCATCCTGCTCGACACCGCCGGTGCCGGGGAGCATCCCGATCCGGCCGCCGAGGTGCTCATCTCAGCCGTCCAGTCGCTGGCCTCGGTGTACTTCTCCGCCGGCTACGAGGTGCTGTGCTGCATCGACGGCACGCTGCATCCGGTGCGCGAGACCCGCGGGGCCGAGCGCCTGCGCCTGGCCCTGGCCAGCTACGAGACCGGCGGCACCGAACTTCCGGGCACCCTGCGCGGGGCCTCCGGTGCTGCCGATGTCGCGGTGTGCGCGATGACCCCACAGCGGGCGAGCGCACTGGAGTCGGCCCTGCCGCGGGGCACCCGCAGCCGCCGGCTCATCGCCGCCGACCTCGACCTCGACGCCGGCGGTGTCGACGGTGTGTTCGCCACCGGGCATGCGATCCCGCAGGAATGGAAGCGACTGGGAAGGAGGCGCAGGTGAACTCGCGTCAGTGGATCGGCACTCTGGCCGTCATCGCCTCGATGTCCCTGCTGGCGGTGGCGATGTCGAGTGTGTTCATCGACTTCAACTGGTTGCCGCCGGTGCTCATCATCGTGCTCGTCGTCGCACTCTCCGGTGCGCTGCTGCGCATGAGCTCCCGCATCCAGGCTTCTGGCCTGACGGTGCTGCTGCAGCTGGTCATCGGCCTCATCACCGTGCTCATCCTGTGTGTGCCGCACACTCTGGCGTTCGGGATCCTGCCGACGCCGGGGTCGATGCTCGAGCTGTTCGCTCAGCTCGGCAGCGGCATCGACGACATGTACAAGGTCATCGCGCCTGCCGATTCGACTCCTGGCTTCACGACGATCCTCATCGTCGGCTTCGGGCTCATTACCATGCTCATCGACGGGCTCGTCTCCGATCTGCATGTGCCCAAGGTCGCCGGTGTGCTGCTGCTGCTCGTCTACTGCATCCCGGTGTTCCTGGCACCCAATGAGCTGCGGTGGTGGCACTTCGCTGCCGTCGGTGCTGCGTTCATCGTGCTCATGCTCGCCCCGTACTTCGAGCAGGCGGAGTCGTTCGGCCCGCTGCCCCCGTTGCTTGCCGGCGGTCTGGCGCTGCTGCTCGGCGTCGGCATCCCGGTGCTGCTGCCCGATGTCTCGGTGCGCCCGCCCCGGCAGTCGCAGCAGGCCGACATCACCGTCGTCAACCCGTTTCTCGATCTGCGCAGCAACCTCGCCGATCAGAGCGACAAACCGGTCTTCGCCTATTCCAGCAGCGACCCGCTGCAGCCGCCGATCCGGCTGACCTCGGTCTCGGAGTTCGACGGGCAGACATGGAAGCCAGCCGAGTTCGACATCGACCCCTTCGCCATCGCGGTGGACGGGCTGCCGAACCCGCAGGGCGTCAGCACGGATACGACGACGACTGAGCAGACGATGAATGTCAACGTCGGCGGCTTCGACCAGTCCTATCTGCCTGCGCCGTATGCGCCGTCGCAGATCGACGGGGTGTCCCGGCGCTGGATCTTCGACAAGGACACGCTCACGATCGTCGGAAACGGAGAGATCGCCGCCGATCAGGAGTACAGCGTCACCTACACCTCGGTCGAGCCGACGGCTGAGGAGCTCGAATCCTCCCAGCCGGTCTCGGCAGGCCAGTTCGCTGACACCCTCGCGCTGCCCGATGATATGCCCGCCGTCGTCGGCGACACCGCTGACGAAGTCACCGCCGGTGCCCGCAATCAGTGGGAGCAGGCCGTCATGCTGCAGGAGTACTTCCGTTCGGATCAGTTCGAGTACTCCCTCGACGCACCTGAGGAGGCCTCCAGCGATGCGATCGCTGACTTCCTGTCGGAGAAGGCCGGCTACTGTGTGCAGTTCTCCGGGGCGATGACGGCGATGGCACGCTCGCTCGGCATCCCTGCCCGCATCGCCGTCGGGTTCGCTCCCGGTGAGGAGACCGGGGAGAACGCCTATGAGGTGGCGATGTCGGATGCGCACGCCTGGCCCGAGCTGTACTTCGACGGCATCGGCTGGGTGCGCTTCGAGCCCACCCCCGGCGGCCCGGCCGGCACTCCCCCGCCCTGGTCGCAGACCGACGGCAGCGCAGGTGCTGAGGACGAGCCGACGGAAGAGCCGACCGAGGAGGCCACAGAAGAGGACACCGAGGAGCCGACAGCTGCAGAGACCACTCCGGCAGCCGAGGACGAGACCGCTGGATCCCACGCCGATTCCCAGGGCATGTCCCTGTGGTGGATCCCGCTGGCGATCCTGGCCGTCCTCCCGCTGGCCGCACTGCCGGCGCTGGTGCGCATCCTGCAGCGCCGCAAGCGTCTGGGTGAGCCGCTTGACCCCGAGTCGGTGTGGGAGGAGATCCATGCCCTCGGCGTCGACTACAAGCTGGCGCCGGCCTCTTCGCTGCCGGTGCGCGAGCACCTCAACGAGCTGCGCAATGCAGTTGCCGAGCAGTCGGCCGACGGCGATGCCGACTACCTGCCGGCTGTGTTCGAGGATCTCGGAGAGGCTGTCGACCAGGCGCGCTATCTCGACCGCTCGCGCAGCGACCTCAAGCATGCGGCGCCGCACATCGACAAGGCCGGTATCGATGAGGCCGTCGAGTCGGTTCGCGCGCACTACGATCGCGTGGCCCCGCGCAGCACCTCGCTGCTTGCCCGCCTGTGGCCAGCCAGCGTGTTCCACCGCCGCTAGCCACTGTCCGCAGGCATCGCCTGCACCATGGGCACGGCGTCCAGCCGGGTCCTGCAGAGCGCAGGATCCGGCTGGTGCTCATTCCGGCACCGGCTTATGCTCTGATACCGCCTGCGAAATCCGCTCATTAGCCGCGGATGTCCTCGGCAGGAACTCCTCACGGAAGCTTCTGCGGCGCGCATCGGCCTGGGGGTTGAGGCAAAGAGAAGATCCCGCCGGTGGTGCCGAGCGGGATCTGTTGTCAGGTGATATGGGGCAGGCGGATCATTCTCCGCGGCGGCGCTTCTCCCAGCGATCTTCGAGTCGATCCATGAAGCTGCTGGATCCTGCAGTGCTGCCGGCCGAAGCCTTGGCGGTCGTGGCGTTCTGGACGTTGCCCTTGGGTGCGCTGCCGGACCCGCCGTTGACGGCCCAGTAACCACCGGCGACCATCACCGCGAATCCGATGACACCGCCGACAGCGCCGAACGGCATGCCGAAGAAGTAGATGGAGGCAATCGTGATGGCGATGCCCGCCAGCAGGCCGAGCACGCCGATGACGAACCGCTTGGCTGAAACCGATCCCCCGCCGGACGGACGCGGCTGCGAGATGTTCTGGGCAAAGCGGGGATCCTCACTGCGCAGCTGCTGCTCAAGCTGGTCCAGTAGCTGCTGTTCATGTTCTGAGAGTGGCATGGTAGCCCCCTTCACCTGCGCGCTCGAAAAGTCGTACCTCAATGATAGTCCTTTCGACCCTGTTTCGGCATCTCGGAATTGACCTGGCGAGCATACTCTGACCAGGTTCACAGCCCAGACGCCAATGGATGGGAGATCACTGCCCGTCGGTCGTCTCTCCGCGCCGCGGTTCCAGCAAGGACGCCTGCCCGATGACGGCGTTGCCGAACTTCCTGCGCACCTCGTCGAGGGCGACTTCAGCATCGCGCGGAGAGCGGTCTGGCTCATCGAGGGTGGCCTGTCGTCCGGCAGCATCGCGATCGATGACATCGGCTGCGCGCAGACCCAGCAGGCGGACCGGTTCGCGGTGCTCGGCATAGAGGCGTCTGAGCAGCGGCAGCAGCGCGGCATGGATCTCAGCTGCGACATCGGTCGGCGCCGGGAGTGTGACCTGCCGGCTGAAGGTGCGGAAGTCGTGCAGCCGGAACTTCAGGCCCACCGTCCCTGTCACGATCTCCTCGCGACGCAGACGCCCTGCCACCCCGTTGGCCAGCCGCAGCAGTTCGCGCTCGAGGCTGGGCAGGTCGGCGATGTCGGCAGGGAAGGTGTGTTCGGCGCTGACCGTGTGCTCCTTGGCGGAGTCGTGAATGGTGCGCGAGTCGATACCGCGGGCAAAACCGTGAACCGTCGCACCGAAGGACCCGAGAGTCTGCGCCGCCCAGCCGGCATCGGCGTCGGCCAGCTGGCCGATCGTCGTGATGCCGTACCTGCGCAGGGTCTCCTGCAGCTTCGCTCCCACCCCAGGCAGCGCTTCGATCGGCATCGGGGCTAGGAACTGCTGGGTGCGCGCGACCGGGACGACGAGCAGCCCGTCGGGCTTGGCCCGGGCGGAGGCGAGTTTGGCGACCACCATCGTCGCGGCTACCCCGATCGAGGCGGTCAGCCCGGTGCGCTTGGTGATCTCTGCGCGCAGGCCGGCGGCGATGTCGGCTGGCCGGCCGAGCCGGCGCAGCGCGGAAGTGACGTCGACATATCCCTCGTCAACGCTGACCTTGGTGAACTCGTCGGTCACTTCGGCGATGATGTCGAAGACCTGCCGTGAGTAGTGCGAGTAGGCACCACGAGAGGGCGGGATAACGGTGGCCTGCGGGCACAGCTGCACCACACGTGACATCGGCATCGCGGCGTGGATCCCGTACTCGCGGGCCTCGTAGCTGGCTGACACGCAGACACCGCGGCCGGCGCGGCCGCCGACGATGACCGGTGTGCCGCGCAGCTCGGGCCGGGTGAGCAGTTCGACGGAGACGAAGAAGGCGTCCATGTCCAGGTGCAACATGGTGCATCCGGTGTCGTCGGTGCCGAGCGCCGCGAGATCTCCGCCCGAGCGGGCGAGCTGCTTTCGACTCATGTCTCTCCTGGGCGCTAGTCTGGAAGCATGATACAACGCACTGCTCTGACGACTTCGGCCCTCGCAGTCTCCGCCGCGCTCATCCTCTCCGGCTGCACCGGAGACGATACCCCTGAGTCCGAGGAGCAGACAGCCACGGAAACCGCTGCCGCTGAGAATGAGGAGACCGAAGCCGCAGACGGTGACGAGCAGACCGCATACGGCGAGCTCATCGACGGCTTCCCGGACACGATCGAGCCGCTGCCGGAAGCCGAGATCGTCTCCTCCACCCTCAGCCCTGCCGACGAGCGGGCTGCTGAGGGCGAAGAGGCTGAGGCTACTGAGGCACCCGAAGGTGAGGACGGCGCTGAAGCCGAGAATCCGCAGGCTGACAGCGAGCGGATCGGCGTGTCCCTCGTCCAGCTGAGCGAGAAGTCCGAAGAGGAGATCATCAAGTTCTACACCGACTCCCTCAAAGACAAGGGCTTCGAGACAGTCGGCGACGCCGCCAAGGAAGGCGACGTCACCACGCAGACCTTCCACGACACCAAGAACGACCAGACCCTGTCCCTGACCGTCGGGCCCGGACCTGACGATGACACCGACAATCGACAGGTCACCGTCGGCGGGGTCGTGCTGCGATGAGCGCAGCCGCCACCACCGTCACCGCACTCACACCCGCAGACGAGGTCATCGCCGCAGTCGACGCCGTCATCGACGAGCACCTGCAGACCACCGCCGCGCGCATGGCCGAGATCTCACCGGTCACCGACGAGCTCATCGACCCGATCTGCGCATTCAGCGCCAAGGGCAAGCGGATCCGGGCACTCATCACCTGGTGGGGCTACGAGCTGGCTGGCGGCACCGACGCCGCGAAATCCGGCATCGCCCACACCGCTGCCGGGGTCGAGCTGCTGCATGCCGCAGCCCTCATCCACGACGACATCATCGACGATTCCGAGACGCGCCGCGGCCAGCCGGCCGTGCACACGTACTTTCGGGCGATGCACCGCGACCGTGACTGGACCGGTGACGCGGTGCTGTTCGGCGATGGCGCTGCGATCATCGCCGGGGACCTGTGCCTGAGCCTGAGCGAAGAGCTCTTCAGCGCCTCAGCGCTGGCGGCCTCGGCCACCGCCGAGGCGGTGCGCCGCCACAACGACTTCCGTCGCGATGTCATGGTCGGCCAGTATCTCGACATCCGCCTGCAGGCCGCACCGGTCGCCGGTGATGAGCTGTTGCCGCGCGCCGATGAAGTGCTGACCTACAAGTCAGCGAAGTACTCCGTCGAGCAGCCGCTGCTGCTCGGCGCCGCCCTGGCCGGTGCCGACACCGCGCTGCTGAGCGCGCTTTCGGACTTCGGCCTGCCGCTGGGCCGGGCATTCCAGCTGCGCGATGACGAACTCGGCGTCTTCGGCGACCCAGACGTGACCGGCAAGCCGGCCGGTGATGACCTGCGGCAGGGCAAGAAGACCGTCCTCATCGGACTGACTCTGCAGGCACTGTCCAACGGTGACGATGCGTCAGCCGATCAGGCCGACTGGCTTATGCGCCGGCTCGGGCAGCCGGATCTCAGCCTCGACGAGCTGCAGCAGATGAAGGATCTTATCGGGTCCTGCGGGGCGCTGGAGAAGTTCGAAGCCGAGATCGACGCACAGCTCGCTGCCGCCCACCAGGGGCTCGATGCTCTGGCCGCCCACGGCATCAGCGATGCCGCCCGCGAGCAGCTGGCGCAGTATGCGCTCCTGCTCACGCGCCGCTCAGCCTGAGTCCTCAGACGGCCAGCGCCTGCGCGCGGCGCCGGACCTCTTTCTTCGATCCCGTGCGCAGCAGGTCGATCGGCCGACCCGGCAGCGAATCATCAGGGGTTAACAGCCAGGCGATGGCCTCTTCATCGGAGAAGCCGGCATCGGCCAGCAGCATGAGGGTGCCCTGCAGGTTCTTGACCGGAGCGTCGCCGTCGATGAAGAGCGCGGGCACCTTGAAGACCTTCGGCGAACCGTGCTTGAAGCCGATAAGCGCCCGATCTTCGATCAGACGGCGAACCTTCGAGATCCCCAGCCCTGTCTGCTCGGCGATGTCCGGCAGCGGCAGCCATTCGTCGACGAGTGCCAGCGCCTGCGCAGAATGGTCGGGCGAACCTGCCTGCTGGGATGAGCCGGAAGCGGCGGTTGAATCAGTCACAGATCTCAGGATAGTACCGACACGCCGAGTGAGCATGCTCGCACGTGTGGCGCAGCGCAGTCGTTAAGCTGGGATCAACTGTAACCGCAGCTTGTCTTCCCCCATCAGAACTGCAGGTCGTACATGAACAGGGCATCGCACCGCCCGCCGCACGGACGGGCGCGACAGACAACGGCTCGGGCTGCCGTCCCGTCGCCGTTGACCGTGGCATCGCATTTCGCATCCCAGCAGGCCGCACAGCATCTCCCTGTTGCTGACGAGCATGCCCCTGCAGCGCCCGAAACGACGACCGATCCGAACCTTGAGCCGGGCTTCAGCCCCGCCTTCACACCGCGCGCCACGCCCGCCTCCGATGCCCAGCCGGGATTCACCTCGGGCACGGTCAGCGAGGCCATCCCGGTCACCCACGGCGGACGCACCTACAAGGTCCGCACCGGCGACACCCTCATCTCGATCGCCAAACGCCACGGAGTCTCCGCCCCAGCGATCGTCGAACTCAACGACCTGCGCGGCCGCAGCGCGGTGCGGCCTGGACAGATCCTGTCGCTGCCGGCGAAGAACATCCACCAGCAGCACACCGCCGGCCACCGGGTCGCCGCAGGCGAGACCCTCGAAGCGATCGCCGAGCGCTACCAGATCTCGGTGCCGGCCCTGCAGGACGCCAACGCAATGGGCGACTCGACAGTCATCCGCGAAGGCGAGCTGCTCGCACTCTCCGGTTCCGGGGCCACCTCGAACCGTGCCCGGCAGCATGTCCCGACAGCCGAGCTGCCGCAGCTGCCCACCGACCACCGCGGCACCCCGTACCCGGCCGAAGTGCTCGCTGCAGCCCGGCACAACAAGTGGATCCTCCAGCAGCGTCCCGTACTGCCGAAGCGCGACATCGCCGCGATGGTCCGCGGGATCGCCGACTACCTCGGAGTCGATGAGCACCTCGCCTCCGCCCTGGCCCAGCAGGAGTCCGGGATGCGCCAGCAGGTCGTGTCCCCGGTCAACGCGATCGGCGTCATGCAGGTGACCCCGCGCGCCGGAGCCTGGGCCGCCGAGCTGCTCGGCGAACCGGTCGACATCCTCGACACCGCCGAGAACATCCGCGCCGGCCTGGCGATCCTGCGCTGGCTGCTCGAACGCACAGGCTCCGAAGCCGAGGCGCTGGCCGGCTACTACCAGGGCCTCGCCTCGGTCGCGGCGCACGGACAGCACCGCGACACGCGCCGCTTCGTCCACAACGTCCAGGTGACCGCCGAACGATTCCGCAGCCAGGAGAGCACATCATGAAGACCCTGCACGATCCGCTGCTCGGTGTCGTTCTCAACGAACGCTACCGAGTCGAGTCCGTCATCGCCCGCGGTGGCATGGCGATGGTCTACCGCGGCACCGACCTGCGCCTGGATCGCGAGGTCGCGATCAAGGTCATGCACCAGCACCTGCTCGACGACGAGACGTTCGTCGAGCGGTTCCGCCGTGAGGCCATCCACGCTGCCCGGCTCAGCCACCCGAACCTCATCGCCGTCCACGACCAGGGCTCTGACGGCCAGGCCGTGTACCTCGTGATGGACTACCTGGAGTCGGTGACGCTGCGCAAGGAGCTCAAGCACCGCGGCAGCCTCACCCCGCGTCAGGCGATTGTCGTGACCGATGCGATCCTCGCCGCACTCGAGGCGGTCCATGGTGCCGGCATCATCCACCGTGACCTGAAGCCGGACAATGTGCTGCTCGGCACCGACGGGCAGATCAAGCTCGCGGATTTCGGTCTGGCGCGCGCGGTGAGCACGTCGACGACGACGAAGACGCTCATCGGCACTGTCGGCTATGTCGCACCCGAGCTCGTCACGCGCACCGGCGCTGATGAGCGCACTGATCTCTACACGGTCGGGATCATGCTCTACGAGATGCTCACCGGCAGCCAGCCCTACACCGACGATGTGCCGATCCAGGTCGCCTACCGTCACGTCCACGACACAGTTCCCGCGCCCTCTGAGGCGGTTGCCGGGGTCAGCCCGACTCTCGATGCGATCGTGCTGTGGGCGACTTCCCGCAAGCCGGAGGACCGACCCGCTGATGCGAGCGAGCTGCGCCTGGCGCTGGCCGAGGCGCGCACGCAGCTGAGCGAGGAGGAGCTCGATCTCGCTGAAGGCAGCGGCGCACCCGTTGTCGATGCGCCGGTGCTCACCGCCACGATCACCATCGAGGACGGCGATCCGGCCGAGCCGCGGCAGAAGGAGCCGAAGGCCCGCACTGACGAGATCCCCTACCTCGCCGATGACGAAGACGACGAGGCCGCCAGTTCGCCTGGCGCTCCTGCCCCACTGGCTCCGGCTGCTGCCGCAGCTGCTCGGTCTGCCGCTCCGGCGAAGAGCCCGGAGCACGGGGGCCGCAGCCGCCGGCGCACCCGCACAGCACTCGGCCTGACAGCAGCAGCTGCCGTCATCGCACTGGCGGGATGGGGTGCCGTCGCCTCAATCGAGACGACCGCCGAGGTGCCGGCCGCTGTTGCCGGCCAGGAGCAGGCCGATGTCGTCTCCGCACTCAAGACCGCCGGTTTCACCACTGCCACGCGGGGGGAGTTCAGTACGGCAGTCCCGGCCGGGAAGGTCATCGGCACCGATCCGGCAGCCGGCACCGAACTCGACAAGGACGCCGTCGTCACGGTCCTGGTCTCGAAGGGCGAGGAGCTCTTCGCTGCCCCCGATGTGTCCAAGATGACCGAAAGCGAAGCCCGCTCGGCGATCGAGGGAGCCTCACTGCAGGTGGGTGCGGTCGACCGTGAGCACTCCAGCTCCGTGCCTGAGGGCTCGGTCATCTCCCAGTCACTGGAGCGCGGCGAAGAGGTGGCCAAGGGAACCGAGATCGACCTGGTCGTCTCCAAGGGTGCTGAACCGCTCGTCATCCCGGATGTCACGGGAGTCTCGTATGAGGTCGCCTATGGCCGTCTCGCCCGGATGGGCCTGCGGATCGCCAAGGACGAGGTCTACAGCGATCACACTCCGAAGGGCGATGTCGTCGCGCACTATCCGAAGGCTGCTGCGAAGAAGAACCCCGGTGATCTCGTCATCCTGAAGGTCTCGAAGGGCAAGGAGCCCGATAAGCCGAAGGATGATGAGAAGAAGGACGAGGAGAAGAAGTCCGACGACGGCAGCTGAGCCCAGCTGCCGCCGCGGAAACCGTCAGCTTCAGACGAGGCTGGTAAGCACCTCGGCTGCCGTGTCGATCTGCTCGGGTGAGACATCTCGGTGGGTGACGAGCCGGACGCTGTTCTCCCCCATCACCGAGACCCGCACATTGCGCTCAGCTGCCTGAGCGGCGAACTGCTCGGCATCCGCTGCCAGATCGCTGAGGTCGAGGAAGACGATGTTCGTATCCACGGTCTCCGGATCGACGATGCCCTCGCGGGTCGCTGCCAGTGCGTCGGCGAGTTGCCGGGCGTGGGCATTGTCATCGGCAAGGCCATCGACGTGGTTGTCGAGGGCGTACAGGCCTGCGGCGGCGAGGATGCCGGCCTGGCGCATGGCGCCTCCGTAGCGCTTGCGCAGCAGGCGGGTCTTCTCGATGATCTCCGCGCTGCCGACGAGCACGCTGCCGACCGGTGCGCCCAGGCCCTTGGACAGGCACAGGGAGACAGTGTCAGCCTGCCGACCGTATTCGTCTGCCGAGATCCCTGTGGCCGCACACGCGTTGAGCAGGCGTGCACCGTCCATGTGGACGGCGACACCGGCTGCTGCGGTCTCTCGCCTGAGTGTGCGCAGCTCGTCGATGTCGGCGATGCGTCCGCCGCCGAAGTTGTGGGTGTTCTCCACCGAGATCGCCGCGGTTCCGACCTGGTGGTAGCCGCGCGGGCGGCTCATGAGTGCGAGTGCGTCGGCGGCGGTGAAGGTGCCATCGGGTGAGACCCAGGTCCGGGAGGTGACTCCTGCCAGGGCGGCATGACCGCCCGCTTCAGCGCGCAGGACGTGTGCCTGGGATTCGGCGATGAGCTCCCAGCCGGGTGCGACCAGTGCGGCGACACCGAGCATGTTCGTCATCGAACCCGAGGGGCAGAAGATGCCGGCCTCGTGTCCGAGCAGCACGGCAACGCGGGCTTCGAGTGCGTTGATCGTCGGGTCTTCGCCGTAGACGTCGTCGCCGACTTCGGCGTCCATCATCGCCTGGCGCATCGCAGCATCCGGGCGGGTGACGGTGTCTGATCGCAGGTCGATCATCGTGCGGTCTCCTGAGCTGGTGGTGGGATGGCAGGCAGCGTGGCAGGCTGCCTGCGGGTCATCCGTGTTCCTGCTGGTGTTTGGTGAGGTATTCGGCGACCTGGAATGCCATTTCGAGCGACTGGTCATGGTTCAGGCGCGGGTCGACGAGCGTTTCGTAGCGGCGGCGCAGACCCTCGTCGTCGATCTCGCTGGCTCCGCCGAGCACCTCGGTGACGTCATCACCGGTGAGTTCGATGTGCAGGCCGCCGGGGATGGTGCCAGCGTCGTAGTGCGCGTCGAAGAACCCGGCGACCTCTGCCATGACATCTTCGAACCGGCGGGTCTTGTACCCGGTGTTCGAGGTGATGGTGTTGCCGTGCATCGGGTCGCAGACCCACGTGACGTGCGGCAGCTGGTCGCCGACCTGGCTGAGCAGGCGCGGCAGGCCTTCGCGGATCTTCTCCGCACCCATGCGCGTGATGAACGTCAGTCGGCCCGGCTCTGCTTCGGGATCGAGCTTCTCTGCCAGGGCCATGGCGTCATCGTAGGTGGCGTTCGGGCCGAGCTTGACGCCGATCGGGTTGCGCACACGGGAGAGGAAGTCGACGTGGGCGGAGTCGAGCTGGCGGGTCCGCTCCCCGATCCACAGGAAGTGACCGGACACGTCGTACGGGTCGCCGGTGCGCGAGTCGATGCGGGTGAGTGCCCGCTCGTATTCGAGCAGCAGGGCTTCGTGGGCGGAGAAGAACTCGACCGATTTGAGGCTGTCGAAGTCAGCGCCGCATGCGGCCATGAACTTCAGCGCCCGGTCGATCTCGCGGGCCATCTGCTCGTAGCGGTGGTAGTTCGGATTCGAGCCGAGGAAGCCGCGGTTCCAGTCGTGGACCAGTCGCAGGTCGGCGAAACCGCCGGTGGTGAAGGCACGGATGAGGTTGAGGGTCGACGAGGAGATGTTGTAGGCCTCGAGCAGCCGGTTAGGATCGTGCCGCCGCGCTTCGGGCGTGAACTCGTAGCTGTTGACGATGTCACCACGGTAGCTCGGCAGCTCAACACCCTCGCGCACCTCGGTGTCCGAAGAGCGCGGCTTGGCGAACTGGCCGGCCATCCGGCCGATCTTCACCACCGGCAGGGATCCGCCGTAGGTGAGCACGGCAGCCATCTGCAGCACGGTCTGCACCCGGCGGCGGATACGGTCGGCATCGGCGTCGGCGAAGGACTCAGCGCAGTCACCGCCGGCGAGCACGAAGGCCTCGCCGCGGCTGGCGGCTGCGATGCGCTCGGTGAGCTTGTCGGCCTCACCGGCGAAGATGAGGGGCGGAACGGAGCGCAGCCGCTCGAGAACGGCAGCGAGTTCGTCTGCATCCTCGTACGTCGGCTGCTGGCGAGGCGACATGGAGCGCCAGGCGTCGAGTCCTTTGATGGTCTCTTCGCTGGCTTCTGCCTGTCCGGCGGCCTGGTAGACGCGGCTGATGTTCACAGTATGTGTTCCTTCGATCGATGGTGATGCCGATGCGGCCATGGTCTCACGGCGGCATCGGCACACAGGTGTGGTGTCCGGTGTGCGAACGGCGGGGTGGGAAAGCTCAGCTTTCGCCTTCGAAGTCCTCCGGTGAGACGTGGTCGAGGAAGTCGCGGAACTGTGCGACCTCCTCTTCGTCTGCTTCGGGCGCTTCGATGCCGTTCTCCTGGATGAGCTGCTCATCGGCCAGCACTGGGCATTCGGCGATGAGGGCGAGTGCGACAGCGTCAGACGGGCGGGCGGAGATCGTCTTTCCGTCTGAGGTGTGCAGCTCGGCGAGGAAGGTGTGGTTCTCCTTGCCGGTGATGACCACCTCGGTCAGTTCGGCCCCGTAGGACTCGAGGATGTCGAGCATGAGGTGGTGGCTCAGCGGCCGCGGCGGTGTCAGGCCGCGCTGGGCGATGCCGATGGCATTGGCTTCGGCCGTGCCGATCCAGATCGGCAGATAGCGCGGCAGATACAGGGCCTTGAGCAGCAGAACCGGCTGGTTGGCGGGCAACTCGATGCGCACCCCGACGACTTCGACGCTGACGTAGGCCATTTCGCTCAGCTGCTGCGCGGACGCTGCTGGAAGATCATCCGGAACTTCCCGATCTGCACATCAGCGCCGTTCTGCAGCTCGATCGAATCGATGAGCTGGCGGCCCACGTAGGTGCCGTTGAGCGAACCGGTATCGCGCAGGGTGAATCCGCTCGGGGTGCGGACGAACTCAGCGTGCTTGCGCGAGACGGTCACGTCATCGAGGAAGATGTCGGCATTCGGGCTGCGACCGACGGTCACCACATCGGTGTCGAGCAGGATCTGCGCGCCGGCGTCGGGCCCGGAGACGACGACGAGGAGCGCATCGGTCTCCTGCAGGTGGTTGAGGTCGGAGACCGGGTGGATCTCACCGGTGCGCGGGTCGAGGATGCTCGGCACCTGCTGGTCGTGACCGCCGACCGGCTGGTTGCCGTAGGCATTCGGCGAGGCCTGCGTGCCGGCTTCAGGCTGGCCGCCCTGCGGCTGCGAGCCGTAGCCCTGCTGCTGCGGGTCCGACGCCTGCGGGGCCCCGTAGCCAGGCTGGGAGCCGAAGCCCTGCTGGTCCTGCGGGTATCCCTGCTGCGGCTGCGAACCGTACTGAGGCTGGGGCTGTGAGCCGAACTGCTGCGGCTGTGCACCGGAGTCGTACTGCTGGGGGTAGCCCTGCTGGGGCTGCGAACCGTAGGCCGGCTGTCCGCCCTGCTGCTGCGGATCGTAGGCCTGCTGGGCATACGGCTGCTGCGGCTGTGAGCCGAACTGCTGCTGGGGCTGTGAGCCGAACTGCTGCGGCTGAGCACCGGAGTCGTACTGCGGCTGGTCGCCGTAGGGCTGCTGCGAGCCGTAGCCGGGTTGCGAGCCGTACGGCTGCTGAGCGGCAGGTCCGCTGCCATACTGCTGGGCGCCGTAGCCGGGCTGCTGCGAGGCGGCGGCAGGCTGCTCACCGGCGGCATGGGAGCCGCCCTGGTTCTGATTCGGGTCAGTCTGGTTCTCACCGGTCTGGTACGGGAAAGCGCGCGGTTCGCGGGCGGACTCGTCGCCGCCGTACCACGGAGTCTGTCCCGCCTCATCCTGCGGGTAGTTCTGCTGGGACATCAGGCTCCCTCGCTTTCCACTGCTGCGGCGTACGCATCTGCATCCATGAGCGTATCAAGCTCAGAGGCATCGCTGAGCTCGACGTCGAAGAGCCATCCCTCACCATAGGGATCGGAGTTGATGACTTCCGGGGCGTCTTCGAGGGACCCATTGACGGCGATGACCTCACCGCTGACCGGCGCGACGATGTCGGAGACGCTCTTGGTGCTCTCGACCTCGCCGCAGTTCTCGTTGGCCGTGACACTGTCACCCACATCTGGGAGGTCGACGAACACGACGTCGCCGAGCTGATCCTGCGCGAAATCGGAGATGCCCACACGCACGACAGATCCCTCACGAGTCTCGGTGACCCACTCGTGGTCACGCGAATACCGCAGTGGGGCTGGGAAGGTCAGGTCGGGCATTTTGTCTCCTGCTCATCGTTGTGGTGTACCCAGCATAACTGGTCAACAGAATGAAGATAACACTAGAGCAACATCACAGAAACCGTGCATGCGAAAACGCGTGCGAGGTCATCCGCTGCCCAGCTGCGGGACGATGCTGTCGATGTCGAGGCTCGTCTCCTGATTGATGGTCATCGCACCGCCGCGCTTCTCAACCGTGTCGTAGATGCCGCCGGGGATGCGCAGGGCGGTGTCCATCGTGTCCGGCTGCCCGATCGCCTGGATCCGGATCGGCAGGTCCACCGGTTCGCCGTCGATCTCCAGGCCGCCGGTCGGGGTGTCGGTGAAGTAGGTGGACACGACGACGCGGTGCCCGCCGATCTCGATCGCCTCGGCCCCGGCATCGCGCAGCTCCTGAACCAAAGTCACGAGATTCGAGGCGCTGAGCTGGCCGGGCTGGGCGGTGATCGTCACATCGACGCCAGGCCCTGTCACCGGGACCGTGCCGGTGATGATCTGCATCGACCTAGCCCGCTCCTCAGCCTGCTTCTGCGCGGCCTCCTGCTGGTTCGTCGATGACCGCAGCTCGTCCTCATCGCGGCGCAGCGACGCGGATTCCTGCTCGAGGCGCTGATTGCGGGAATCGACGTCGCCGAGGATGCGGATGAGCTCGGGTTCGGACAGCTGCGAGAACCCGGCGTCCTCGGTCTGCTGCAGCTGGGCAACGAACGCAAAGCCCAGCAGCGCACACAGCACGCCGGCCAGCAGCTGGGAGCGGTTGGCCCGGAATTTCAGCGCACTGGCGAGCCGGCCGACGACGTCGCGCCGGGAGCCGGCGTCCTCGGGCTCGGGATTGGGACCGAGCCCACGAGGAGCGGTATCTGCATCCGCGACCTTCGCCTCGGGACCGGGTTCGGGCACCGGCTTGCCCTGCTCGCGGGCCAGGGCCTCGCGCCGGGTCAGCGGCCGCTCCTCCGGGCTCGGCTGCTGGGCGCTCATGTCTTCGTCTCGATCAGCCATCGGTCACGCCTTGAACAGCTGCCGGCGGATCGCGGCAGCGTTGGTGAAGATGCGGATGCCGAGGACGACGACGACGCCGGTCGACAGCTGCGAGCCGACGCCGAGCTTGTCGCCGAGGAAGACGATGAGGGCGGCGACGAGCGAGTTGGAGAAGAACGAGATGACGAAGACGCGGTCGTCGAAGTTGCCCGAGAGCACCGCGCGCAGACCGCCGGCGAGCGCGTCGAGGGCGGCGACCACGGCGATCGGCAGATACGGCTGGATGACGACGGGCACTTCGGGATCGAGGACGATCCCAAGGATGATGCCGATGATGAGCCCGATGATCGCGATCACTGTCTCTCCTCAGAGTCTGCCGGTTCTTGGCCCTTCGGCTGAGCGTACCGGGATTGTGAGAGCTCGGCTGCCGGGACCGTGACCTCGGCGGAGGTCGAGGCGGAGTAGCCGATCCCGTAGTCCTTGCTGATGGTGGCCAGATAGCTGGCCGCCTGGGTCTGGTCGAGGCGGTCGATGAGGTCCTCCGGGCCGACGGCGACGACCTCATACGGTGGGCGCAGCGGGTCGTAGTTGACGAGGATCGCCCCGCCTGCGCTGCGCACCGCCGAGGTGGTGGTGATCCGGTGGTCGTTGACGGCCACGGCGTAGGCGCCCGAGGCGAACATCGCGTTGATGACGGCCTGGATGTCCTCGTCGTGGACCTTGTTGGCTTCCGGTGGGGCCGCCCGCGGATCGTTGTCCAGGGCGCTCGTGTCCTGGTCGGTGAGTGTCAGCGTCACGCCGGGCCCGGTGACTGGGGTGAGCGCGGCCCGTTCGGCGAGTGCGTCGAGTTCGCTGCTGCGATCCTCACCGAGCGCTGTTGTCTGTGCTTCGTTGAGCCGGGCGGCGCGCCGCTCGTTGGAGGCGGCGAGGTCCTCGTTCTCCTGCGAGCGCTGTTCGATCTGCTCGATGAGGTAGTCAGATGTCGTGCGCTCTCCCCCGCTGCCGCGGGTCAGCTGGACAACGGCGATCGAGCCGGTGAGCCCGAGGAACACGGCGACGATGCCGGCGATGAGCTTGGTACTCGGCCGTTTCGGTGCCCCGGACTTGGCTGCCAGTTCGTAGTCCGGTTCAGGGGTGCGCAGCCACAGCGATTCGAGCAGCGAGGACGAATACGACTCGCGCTGGCCGTCGGTGCCGCGGGAGGTCACGCGGCGTTCGGCGAACCGGCGGGCGCGCCGGAAGCGCTTCGTCTCGGGCATCCGGCGGCCTCCTCTCGTTCATCGCATCCGGGTGCGCACATGACTGCGCGCAGCACATCGCGGCCCGTCAGGGGGACCGATGCGCAGCAGCATGCTGAGACCGATCATCTCATGACCCCTCGACACGGATGCGGCGGCTGTGAGGTGCGCCGCAGCCGGGCGGGAGTTTTTGCTCCAGCCGAAGTGCCGATATACAGTTAGACGAGCCGATTGACAGGTCCGCCTGCATGATCGGCATCGGGCTATGGCGCAGCTTGGTAGCGCGCTGCACTGGGGGTGCAGAGGTCGTGGGTTCGAATCCCGCTAGCCCGACGTAAAAGCCCAGGTCAGAGCATGTTTCTGGCCTGGGCTTCGTTCGTTCTTGCCGACCTCGCGGCGCCGACCGATACTCTCTACCTGGAGCGTCGCGCCTTCGACGTCCCGGCCGGTCTTGATCGCTGAGCGCAGCAGCGTGCCAGGCTTCGTGGTGGAACGCCCACTGATGGCGTCTTTAGCGCGTGCCGGCTGCAGATACCGGTCGATCGTGGACGGGCTCATCGCCAGCAGTGCCTTGCGCACGCTCGCGGTGTAGCGGCCCTGGCCGATCACGAACTCTATGGTGGGCTTCGAGGAGATCGAGGAGGATCCGCATCGTCGCATGCAGATTCTTCCCGCACTGGCCACCAGAGATCGCCGATACCCGCTGGAGGACCTTCACCGCATCGAAGGAGTACTTCCTGGCTCTAGGTTTCCGCGGTCGTGTGGCAACTTTCCTGCCAGGCCCGGTAGCCAGTTCGCTGCCTGAGTGAGGCGACGGCGGGCGCTGTCACGAGACCACCCGGTCACCGCTACGACTTCATCGAGCACAGCCCCTTTGATCTTCTTCGTAGCCTTCTTATACGCCTTGGTGTACTTCGTGGTGATCTCGGCTCGTGCCGCCATCGACAGTTCACTCCCCATACTGTCCCAGGGTCCACCATTTCGCGGGCAAAAGTATATGAGGCACCGAGGGTGGCTCGCGGGCTATTTATCTGTGTCTCGTCGTGCTCTAGCGGTCCAGTAGGGTGCGGCGTCTCCCGAACCGTGTCACGACTGTGCGGCCACCATCAAGTTCTCCGCACTCTGGAATTTGAGCATCCGCACCCGGAGCCTGATCGATCGCTACGCACCCCCGAACCGGCTTCTGCGCCGGCTCATTACCCGCGAGCCCGCCCGCTGGCCGGGCTTCGCTATCTGCTGGGGTGCGGCATTTCTCATCGCGGCGATCGTCATTGCCGTCCTCGTCTACCTGGGGCTGCCGGAGATCTGGTACCTGCCATTCTTCCTGTTCCTCTACGACGGCGGGAAGTTCATCGCCTACGCATTGCAGGGCTTCGCCCTCGCCGCCGGCAACGCCGCACCCAGAGGCGGGCAGTGACCGGGAACGACCGTGATCAGGCGTGAGCATCACCGATCGCATTACAGCTGCTCCTCATTGCTGTCGCTTCCGGCAGTGTGCACGGCGTTGATGACCGTGGCCTCGGAAAGGCGCTCACCTGGGCCGTGAGTGTCGTAGAGGGCTTCGATCGTGATGAGCGTGCGGTTCATCTGATCTGGGACCACCCTTGGCCCATTCCGAGCACCATGCCGATCGCCTCTGCCCGCGTCACCCACCCGTCCGGCACACCCCTCCCGCTGGGCTCGAGCGGATGCTTCTCACGCGACATGCTCCCGAGCCCGTCCAGCTCCACACCCGGCGGGTTCGGGTGGCGGGGTGCCGGCGAGGAGGTACTCCCATTCCTCGGGCAGAACCTCCCGGTGCAGGCCGGGAGCGGCGCGGGAGGTGTCGAGGACGTACTCGTGTTCGTCACGGTGGGCATGGAAGGAGGCCGCCACCATCTGACGGGGGCGTCCATTTCGAAGATCCGATGTGGGCGCCGTGCGATCGCGCCCAGGCGGGTGGCGAACCAGTGCGCGCGTTCGAAGCTCGTCGTCCACGACATCCCCTCCTCATTCCCGGCCGCTGCCGCCCCGTACGACTGCAGCGTTTCCAGGAGCGTCTGCACGGGGCATAGGTCGGTCTCGTCCAGGTACATTCTCGGCTCCAGCGCCTCCTCGAACAGCATCAGCCACAGCTCGCGGGCCGCGGCCAGGCCCGGCCATTCGGTACCCGTCCAGGTGTCCTCCAACGCGTTCCGCAGCTCACCAGGTTCCGAGAGCACACCCGTCCCGATCGCGTGCACCAGCAGCGCGGGCTTGTCTGCACGCCCTATCCGGGCCGACAGCTCCGCCCACGCCCTCGACTCCAGGCCCTCCGGCAGGTCGCGGCCGGGCATGCCCGAGCGGGGCCGCTCTCGCGATCCTGGCTCCCTGGCGAACATCGCCATACCTCCCCAGTCTCACCGCTCGCACCGTTCTCAAGCCAGGCCCAATGATCGAATCACCCATTCAACAGCGAGTAGCTGCCCGAGATGCTTATGTGCTCATCGCCGTGGATCGATCCATCAGCACAGGGCGAAGCTGCTGCTCTCAATCTTTCATAGGTAGGGGCCGTGACGAGTCACCGATACCCCACCCGGGTTGCGGTCGCGAGATCGAGCTGACGGGATGCTTGATCACCTCCCCCGGCACAGGTGCGAACCGTCGCTGGGCAGACCCGGCACCATCGACGCTGCTGCCAGCTGAGACGCACGCCTCGATCCTGGTTTCGTCTGGGTAGGGCGCCTCTCTTCTCAACGTTGACAGATAGAATCGATGTGTAGGCAGATAGACAGTAGCCCGGATGCTGCCGAGATACTTACGTTCCCACGCGCGGGCACCTTCCGGGGGCCGCGGCTGCTCAGCCGGTACGATGGGAGGTGAGAGTGGAGAGAGGTGCGTCATGGCTGGGCTCGGGGAACACATCACCGCGATGGTGCGTAGTCACGCCTCCGGCGATGACTCAGCGTTCTACTCATTGGCGCTGCAGATCGCCGCTCGCGAAGCCAAGCGCGGGCATCATGTGCTCGCCAGCGACATCAAGAAGGCAGTCGACTCCTCACGTGACCGGGCGCCCTTGGGGACGGTCACCCCGATGTCGCAGCCACGAGGAGAACTCGCCGAGCTGGTCGAGGAGACCCGCCCCACCGTCCGCCTCCGTGAGCTCGTCGCCCCCGCGGAGCTAGCCGCGCAGATCAAACAGGTGCTCGCCGAGCAACGACAGCGCAAGAACCTGCTCGACCACGGATTCGCCCCGGCACACCGGCTGCTCCTCGAGGGGCCTCCGGGAACGGGAAAGACGATGACCGCAGCTGTGCTTGCGACCGAGTTGTGCTTACCGATGTACACCATCCGGTTCGACAGCCTGCTGAGCAAGTTCATGGGCGAGACTGCCAGCAAGCTCCGGCTAGTCTTCGACGCCGTCGCGCGCACCCGTGCCATCTACCTCTTCGACGAGTTCGACGCACTCGGCGCCGACCGTTCCGGCAACGATGTCGGTGAGGCGCGACGCATCCTCAACTCCTTCCTCGTCTTCCTCGAAGAAGCCAGCCCCGAGTCGCTCGTGCTCGCCGCCACCAATCACCGCACGATCCTCGACAAAGCGCTCTTCCGCCGCTTCGATGCGGTGCTGACCTACACGCTGCCCGATGCGCGCCAGGCGGTCTCGGTCATCCGGGCACGGCTGGGATCTCTCGCCAGAGGCACCAGCCTCGCCAAGCTCGGCGAGTACACCGCCGACCTCAGCCACGCGGAAATAGTCAAGGCCGCTGAGTCCGCTGCCAAGAGTGTCCTCATGCGCGGCGAAGTTCATGTTGGACGCGAGGACCTGGTCACCGCGTTGAATGCTCGCAGAACGGCCAGCCTTGGCTGAGCCCGGCCGTGATCTCGACCACCTCTATGTCCACGGGCATGCCCAGACGCAAGGCTTCCGTCCTCCGCAAGGAGGACCGTCCAAACGACGCAAGGTAGACCGTCACGGCCACGGCCAGGGGCTGAAGAACGCCGCCGAGAGCGCGTTCGAGGACTCCGACGAGGAGCGTACCGAGCATGACCTGAGCGATGACGAGCTCCGGGCAACAGGCACGGTCATCGTCCTCGAAGGCGAAAGCGCCGCCTATCCGCTGAAGCTCGACTCCCTCAGCAGCTACACCCGCAGTTGTCCCCATCAACCGAAATGGTTGCTGTTCTCCGTCCGGGAAGCAACAGAGGACCGTCCCGAGCGTGCCACCGTGTGGATTGCGGATGACCATCGGCAGGAGTTCCTGCAGCTCTTCCAGGACTACCTCGACGAGGACACACCCAAGGGCAGCCCAAGGTACCAGGATCTGGTCGCGAACATCGCCCGCATCCGGCGCGCCGTCCTCGCTGATCTGTGGACCTCTGAGGGGGAACCACCGCAGCATGGCACCCACTGGTGGGAGCTTTGGCTGGATGCGAGCAGTGAGCACCTGGCCACGTTCGACGGTTTCGTCACCGCCAACCGCCTACGATCAGCCACCCGCTCCCTGCAGCTGCGTGACCGCGTGATCGTCTGGGTCCAAGCGAACTGGTCGCAGCTCGAAATCCTTCCCTTCACCGCGGTACCGCTCACCGAGATCCGTAGACCGGAGTTCATCGACACCGTCGAAGACCTCGACGTCGGCGAGCAGCAGGACTACGTCGCGGACCTTGCCGACCGCATCGTTCCCGCGCCCGCTGACGCCCCGGCCGTCTGTCACCTCGACACTGGGGTGTTGCGCACCCACGTCCTCCTGCGTGGCTCGCTGGCCGCAGACGATCACCACACGGTCATCGGTGCTTCCGGCACTGACGTCCACCGTCACGGGCACGGCACCTCGATGGCCGGCCTCGCGCTCTACGGCGATTTGGAACCCCACCTGGTCGGCAACCATCCAATTGTGCTGCGCCACCGCCTCGAATCCGTGCGCATGACGCCCGGCATCGGAGAATACCGGCTGGATCCCATCGACTACGGCAGCGCCACGGTACAAGCGGCCGCGCTGCCTGAGATCGCTAACGGCAGACCCCGCGTCTACTGCCTCACGTTGAGCTACCCACCAGAACACACCGGTCAGCCCACGCTGTGGTCCGCCGCCGTCGACGCCCTTGCCGTGGGTACCGACAGCACCCACGATGGCGCCCAGTTCCAGCTGATCAGTGAGCCCGACCCCGATAGCGCCCGCCTCATCGTCGTCGCCGCGGGCAACGTCTGGC
>NZ_JALXPM010000027.1:0-40890 GCF_025147615.1 Brevibacterium luteolum
AGGCGGCTGCGTCAGTGCATGCTGAAGGCCCGGAATCACGAGGGGTGGATTCCGGGCCTTCGGTCGTGGGTGCCGAGATTCAACTTCAGACGCTGCCCCGGCTCAGGTGGTACGGCGTGTCAGCCCGTCAGCTGCTCGCGGAGGCGACCGACGTGGCCCTCGGCGTCGACGTCGTACTCGGCGTAGGTGAGTTTGCCGTCGGCATCGACGGCGAAGGTCGAACGCAGCGTGCCCTCCACCGTGCGGCCCTGGAGAGTCTTCTCACCGAAGGCGCCGTAGGCTTTGGCGGTGGCGTTCTCCGGGTCCGACAGCAGCGGGAAGGACAGGCTTTCGGCTGCGGCGAAGTCGCGGATGGCGTCCTGGTCATCGGGGGAGATGCCCAGCACCTGGTAACCCGCCGACTGCAGCGAGGCCAGGTTGTCGCGGAAGTCGCAGGCTTCGGTCGTGCAGCCAGGGGTGGCCGCCTTGGGGTAGAAGTACACGATCACGTTCTTGCCGGAGTAGTCGGCGAGCGAGACGCTGCGGCCCTCGGCGTCGCTGAGGGTGAAGTCAGGTGCGGTGTCGCCTGCGGTGAGGTGGCGGGTCATGGTCCATCCTTCCTGAGAACGGGGGGCGCGAAGGTGCGGCCGCCGAATATCCACTAGTTGGAAACTTACTTCTATTATACGGATTCTGTTGAGGTGTGTCCGAGAGCGGCGAGAGCGCAGGCGTGGGCGGCGGTGTCTTCGATGAGCGACTCCGCCTCAGCTAACAGGGTCTCCAGCGACGCGGCTCCGGGTGCGATGGAGAACGCCGCGGCCAATCCTGCCTCGCGGCACTCGGCAGGGGAGAGCTTGACGGTTCCGGCCAGCGCGATGACCGGGACCCCCTGCGGGGTGTGGTCCAGCACGGCGTCGACGACCTTGCCGGCCAGCGACTGCGAATCCAGCGATCCCTCACCAGTGAGCACCAGGTCTGCCGGTGCCAGCGCCTCGGCCAGGCCGACCGCCTCGGCGACCAGCTGCGAACCGGGCACTGTCTCCGCGCCCAGCAGGGTGGTCATCGTGACGGGGATGCCCCCGGCGGCACCGAATCCCTCGCGGGTGCACAGCTGCTCGACAGCATCTTCACTGGAGCCGTCGCCGAGGTGGGTGCTGAGCACCTGGGCGAGCTGAGTGAGTCCGGCGTCCAGCGTTTCGATGTCGTCGCTGGTGGCGCCCTTCTGCGGTCCGAAGACAGCGGCGGCGCCGCGCGGCCCGGTGAGCGGATTGTCGACGTCGACGGCGATCCGCCAGCGGACCTGCGAGGCGCGCGGGTGCAGGCCGGATGTGTCGATCTCAGCGATGTTGGCCAGCCCTTGGCCGCCTGCTTCGACCTCCTGTCCGGTCGCGTTGAGGAATCGTGCGCCGAGGGCGCGCAGCAGGCCGGTGCCGCCATCGGTGCTCGCTGAGCCGCCGATGCACAGCAGGATCTCGTCGACCTCGTCGAGCACGCCGGCGGCGATGAGCCCGACACCATAGGTATCTGCGCGCAGCGGCTGCAGGTCGACGTCGGAGACCTGGGGCAGGCCGTTGGCCTGGGCTGCCTCGATGACGGCCGTGCGGCCGTCGGCTGAACGGCCGAAGTGCGCGGTGGCCGGGCGCCCGATGGCGTCGACGACGCTGACCTCCTCGGGTTCGGTGCCCCATGCGGCCAGCAGCGCCTCCAGCGTTCCCTCACCCCCATCGGCGAAGGGCAGCTCGACCACCTCGGCGCCGGAGAAGACCTGCCGGGCGCCGCGGGCCAGGGCCGCGGCGGCCTCAGCGGCCGAAGCGGAGCCCTTGAAGGAATCCGGAACGCAGACGATGTGCGGGTTGGGCATGGTCATCACTGAATCCTTGGCTCAGGGGAGCAGTTCGTAGGCCGGCAGGGTGAGGAAATCACTGTACTCGTCACTGAAGATGAGCCGCTGGATGAGTTCAGCAGCCGGCGCGAAGTGCGCGGCGAAGGCCTGCTCATCGGCGACCTCGCCGCGCAGCTGGTCGACCACCTCGGCGAGCAGGCGCTCGATCATCGCAGCGTCGATCTGCTGACCGGAATCAGCCGCGCTCACCTTGTTGGCGATCTGCTGCCACACCTGGGAGCGGGAGATCTCGGCAGTGGCGGCGTCCTCCATGAGGTTGTGGATGGCCACGGCACCGTTGCCCGAAAGCCAGATCGCGGTGTAGTAGATCGCCACGTACAGGTTGGCGCGCACACCCGCCTCGGCGACGTCACTGGAGGCGCCGGCGATGTTGAGCAGCTGTGCGGCGGTGACATCGACGTCCTCGCGCGTGCGCTCGAGCTGGTTGGGCTTGTCACCGAGCACCGCGTCGAACTCTTCGCGGCAGACGCTGACGAGATCCGGGTGGGCGACCCAGGAGCCGTCGAAGCCGTCGAAGCCGTCGCGGGCCTCCCGGGCCTTGTACTCCCGCACCTTGGCGATCCCCTGTTCGGTGATCTCGGGATGCGTGAGGTTCGGGATGAACGCCGCCATCCCGCCCATCGCGAAGGCGCTAAGGCGGTGGCAGACTTGGACGAGGCGCTCGCTGTAGGCGCGCATGAACGGCTGGGTCATCGACACCTCGGCGCGGTCGGGCATCACGAAGCCCTCACCGGCGTCGCGGAAGTGCTTGATGATCGAGAACAGATAGTCCCAGCGCCCGGCGTTGAGGCCGGAGGCGTGGTCGCGCAGCTCATAGAGGATCTCGTCCATGTGGAAGGCTGCAGGGATCGTCTCGATGAGCACAGTGGCGCGGACGGTGCCATGCGGCAGTCCGAGGCGATTCTCGCTGAAGGTGAAGACGTCGTCCCACAGGCGCGCTTCGAGATAGCGCTCGAGTTTGGGCAGGTAGTAGAACGGGCCGGTGCTGTTCGCGTGGCCGAGGGCTGCGTTGTGGAAGAAGTGCAGTCCGAAGTCGACAAGCGCTGCGATCGCCGGGCGGCCGTCGATCTCGATGTGCTTCTCGTCCAGGTGCCAGCCGCGCGGTCGCACGACGATCGTCGGCAGCTCGGCGTCCTTGCGCAGGCGGTGCTCCCTGCCGTCCGGGGAGGTGAAGCTCAGGGTGCCGCGGGCGGCATCGAAGAGATTGAGCTGGCCTTCGATGACATTGCGCCACTGCGGGGACAGCGCGTCCTCCACGCAGGCCAGCCACACCGAGGCGCCGGAATTGAGGGCGTCGATGGCCATCGTGGCCGGGACCGGGGGACCGACGATCTCCGCGCGGCGGTCGCGGAGTGCGGCTGGGTGCTCTGCAACGGTCCATGCGCTTTCGCGCACCTCGAGGGTTTCGGGAGGGAACTCCATGGCACCTGCTGCCGAAGCTTCCTGCTGGGCGCGGTGCCGAGCATCCAGGCGCTTCTGCCGGGTGCCGGCGAACCGGCGATGCAGCTCAGCGACGAACTCCAGTGCCTCGTCGGTGAGGATCCGCTGCGCGCCGGGCACCTCGCAGGGCTGTGTGATCTCGATGCTCATGGTCTGCGCTCCTCAGGGTGGGGTTCTCATGGGGCTTCCATGCACACTGATAGAGCAGGTATTCGAGATGCGGAAATAAAAGTCCAATGTACGGATAAATGTGAGCGTCGGGTATGTGGCCGTCTGCGGCTTCGCCTACACGACTTACCGCGGCAGCTGATCGCCGCCGCCTCCCCAACCGAACCCCTTTTCAACCCAATCAATTTTTTCCTGACAGGAGACCACTGTGAGCGCAGTACGCCTCGGCAAGAACCAGTTCGGCAGGGCAGAGAATCGCGTCGTTCGCGTCTACCGCGACACCGACCGCCACGAGATCCGCGATCCCAACGTCACCTCCCAGCTGTGGGGCGACTTCACCACCGCCCACACCGAGGGCAACAACGAACACGTCGTGCCGACCGATATGCAGAAGAACACCATCTTCGCCAAGGCGAAGGAAGAGGGCATCACCTCCCCGGAGGACTTCCTCAAGGTGCTCGCCGACAACTTCACCTCGGAGAGTCAAGGGGTCAACCGGCGCGAAGCTCCTCAGCGATCTGGGCGGCAGCGGCCTGCAGTAGCGGAACCGCCCTGTCAGCGAACTTCTGATCCACCCTGCTCGTCGGCCCGGAGACCGAGATCGCCATCGGCGTCGGCGCCTCGGGTACGGCGACCGCGAAGCAGCGCACCCCGAGCTCCTGCTCCTGCTCATCGACGGCATAACCCTGCTGACGAATCCGCTCCAGCTCGGCTTCGAGCGCCTCGACCGTGCCGATGCTGTGCGACGTCGGCGTCGGCATGCCGGCGGCCGCGACGATGCGGCGGACCTGCTCGGCGGGAAGTTCGGCGAGGATCGCCTTGCCCACTCCGGTGTCGTGGGTGTGCGTCCGGCGCCCGACTTCGGTGAACATCCGCATCTGCTGCTGCGAGGGCACCTGGTCTGCATAGACGACCATGTCGCCATCGAGCACCGCGACATTCGCGCTTTCGCTTAGGTTCTGGACGAGGGTGCGCAGGTAGGGGCGGGCGATAGCGCCCAGCTGCTCGCCGGCCAGGTTCCCGAGGCGGATGAGGCCAGGGCCCAGGGCGTAGCCCCGGTCGGGGAGCTGGCGGACGGCGCCGAGGCCGACGAGCGTCTTGAGCAGGCGGTGGATCGTGGGCATGGGCAGGTCGACGGTCGCTCCCAGTCCGCTGAGCGTGGTGTGGCCACCGGCGTCTGCGATGAGGTTCAGCAGGTCAAAGGCGCGCTCGACGGACTGGACGCCGCTCCTGGCGGGGCGGCTGGGCGATGTTTCGTCTGCGTTGCGCGACATGGTGCGAGGTCCCTCCTGGGGAGAAGTGGGCCGAGGTCCCGGTGAGCTGCACGGCGGGGCGGGCCCAGCGTGCCTGGGAAACAGATTGTGAGATAAGTCTATCGGCTGGCCGATTTTTTGAATAGCAGAAGGCGTTGATCGGCATACGGAAACTCATTGATCGACATACGAAGACCCGAACCCTATGGGAGGACCCCCATGGCTGCACCGAGCCCTGGATACTCGATCACACTGCGAGTGTCCGCACCTTCTTCCTGCGCCTCGGCAAAAAGCTCGAAGCAGTGGCAAAGGCGCCGCTGTGCAACCGCGACGACCATGCCGTTGTGCAGGTGCGACGGACCCCGCATACTTCCGCTGTGGAGCATTGCCCTCGTCGCCGCTCGTTCGTCTCACGCTCATGTCTTTGTCAGCCGACGCCTGTAGCCTGAGGAGTGTAGCAGCTCGTTCACCAGCTGACACTTGAGCGCCCGGTCTGCGCCGGCCGGAGCGCCGCAACGCAGATTGCGAGAGACCCGTGAACTCCACAGCACTGAGAGTCGCGATCGTCGGCGGAGGCCCCAAGGGTCTTTTCGCCCTGGAAAGCCTGTCGGCAGCTGTGCGCGATCACCCGGTTGCCGACCGGCCGCACCTCCACGTCGACATCTACGAACAGGACACCCCAGGTGCCGGGCGCATCTGGCGCACCGACCAGCCCAGCTGCTTCGTCCTCAACGTCACCTCGGCGATCGTCAGCGTCTGGCCAGCCTCCCGCAGCGCCGCCAGCAAGGCCCGCAAGTCCTTCTCCGCCTGGGCTGAGGTCCACGCCCCCGAACACCGCCTCGACCCGTTCCCGCCGCGCGCGGCCGTCGGCGCCTACCTTGCCTGGGCGTTCGAGACCGTCATCGCCGAGCTGCCCGAAACGATGACCGTCACCGTCGTGCCCGCACGGGTGCGCCGCCTGTGCCGTGCCGGTGACGGCTGGCAGGTCCACGCCGGGCCCGAGGTACGGGAACCGTATGACGAGGTGCTGCTGGCCACCGGCCACGCCCGCCGCCACAGCCGGGCGCTGACCACCCGCGAGGTCCACGATGAGACCCGCACGCTCAGCCACGACGACTACTCGACCGTCGCCCGCATCTCACCCGGTCAGCGGGTGCTCACCAGCGGGGCGGCGCTGACGTTCATCGACTTCGCGCTCATGGTCACCGAGAACCGCTGCGGGCACTTCGAGCGCAACGTCGTCACCGGCGACCTCATCTACCGCGCCTGCGGAGCAGAGCCGGTGCTGCTGCCGACCTGCCTGTCCGGCCGCTTCTACAACGCCAAACCGCCGAGCATCTACATCCCCGCCGACGGCGGCCAGCAGCAGGCCGACCTCGACGAGCTCACCGGCCACCACGCCGCCGCACTCGCCGAGGACGCGAGCCCCCGCGATGTCGCTGCCGCGCTGCGCCACCTGGCTGCCGACATCCTCATCGGCCGGGCCGGTGCCTGGCAGGAGCCTGCCAGCGCCGAGGTGGTCGCTGCGGTCGACGAGACCGCCGAGTCCGGCTGGGGTCGGGGTCTGGCGACCTCGGCGAAGGCCGCCTTGGAGCGTTCGGTGCTCATCGCCCGCGGGCTGCAGGCCCCCGATGCCGAGTGCGCTCTCGGCCAGGCCTGGACGGGCCTGCTGCCCCGCATCCGCCAGGTGCTGTCCTTCCGCGCCCACGATCCACAGCAGTGGGAGGAGTTCCTGGCGCTGAGCACGAAGCTCATGCGCTTTGCCGAGGGCCCGCCGCTGGTGAACGCCGAGAAGCTGCTCGCCCTCATCCGCGCCGGGGTCATCGACCTGGAGATGATGAGCCCGGGCCCGGGGGAGAAGGACGCGCACATGTTCGGCCACCCGGACCTGCATGTGCTCGCCGTGCTCGCCCCGCCGGGTGCCGTGCATGCCCGCACCGAGGTCATCGACTCGCTCATCGCCGAGGGGATCGTCGCCAAGCCGGCCGTCCAGCGCGGCATCCAGGTCACCGGTTCCCTCCAGCTTGTCGGCCCCGACGGCCAGCCGGTGCCCGGCCTCTCGGCGATCGGCCGGGCGACAGAGGACTGGACGATCGGCAACGACTCCCTCAACCGGGCCGCCCTGCCCGAACCCGAGGTGTGGGCCGCCCGGATCGCCGGCCATCGGCACTGAGACGACCACCGCCTCGGGAACGGGACCACCGCCTCGGGGCTGGGGCCACCACCTCGGGAGCGGATGCGCCAGCGCGGCCGCAGCGGCGGCCAGTAGGATGGAGCGGTGAACTTCTTCACCTTCATCCCCGTCGAACCTGGATGGCCGTTGTGGGTGATCATCGCGCTCATCACCGTCGACTTCGTCATCCGCGTCGTTGCGTTGGGTGCAGTCCCCTACCGCCGCAAACCGTCGGTGGCCCTCGGCTGGCTGCTGGCGATCTTCCTCATCCCCTATATCGGGCTGCTGGCGTTCTGGATGTTCGGATCCTCGAAGCTGCCGCGCAAGCGCCGGGAGATGCAGACGGAGATCAACCGGCTCATCAAGCATGAGACCGGCGGCCAGTCGATCCTCGGCCGCGACGACCACCTGCCCGAGCCGCTGGCCACGGCCGCGCAGCTGAACTACTCGCTCGGTGCCCTGCCGATGGTCCACGGCAATGAGTTCACCCTCGAAGGCGACAACCACCAGTGCATGCTCGATATGGCCCGCGGGGTCGACCAGGCCCAGAAATACGTGCACTTCGAGTTCTACATCGTCGCTATCGACGATGCCTCCCGGCCGCTGCTTGATGCGCTGCTGCGCGCTCACGCCCGCGGGGTGACGGTGCGCATCCTCATCGACCACGTCGGCTCGCTCGGCTACCCCGGCTACTCCGATCTCGTCAAGGAGCTCGACGCCTCGGGAGTGCCGTGGCGGCGCAGCCTGCCGCTGCGGCCGTGGAAGGGCGAATACCAACGCCCGGACCTGCGCAACCACCGCAAGATCCTCGTCATCGACGGTGAGATCGCCTACACCGGCAGCCAGAACGTCATCCACCGCTCGTACAACAAGCGCACGAACCTGCGCAAGGGCTTCGAGTGGAAGGACCTGTCAGTGCGCTGCACCGGCCCGATCGTCGCCGAGCTCAACGCCGTGTTCGCCTCCGACTGGTACTCCGAGACTGAGGTCATCCTGTTCGAGGAGTTCGACACCGAACTCGACCCAGTCCACGAGGGCGGGGCGATGGCTCAGGTGGTGCCCAGCGGCCCGGGCTTCGACCTGGAGAACAACCTGCGGCTGTTCAACCACCTCATCTACAACGCCAATGAGCAGATCGTCATCTGCTCGCCGTACTTCGTACCCGATGAGTCGCTCATGCACGCGCTCGTCACCGAGGCCCACTCCGGGGTCGACGTGCGCATCTACGTCGGGGCCACCAGCGATCACTGGGTGGCGCAGAAGGCACAGGAGTCCTACTACGCCGACCTGCTCGACGCCGGCGTGCAGATCTTCCAGTACCACGAGCCGACCGTGCTGCACTCGAAGTTCCTGCTCATCGACGACGAGGTCACGATCATCGGTTCGTCGAACATGGACGCCAGGTCCTTTGCGATGAATCTCGAGGTCTCGATGTTCATCGTCGACCGCGACTTCACGCAGGCGATGTACGACCTCGAGGCTGCCGACTACCGAACCAACAGCGTCAAGGTCGACCGGCGGGAGTGGATGGAGCGCTCGTTGGGACAGAAGTACTTGGAAAACGTCTGCCGGCTGACGAGCTCGCTGCTGTAAGGGGCGGGTGCGAGCTGGGGCTGGGGGCAGGGCCGGCTCTAGACGCCAGCTTTCCGGCAGTGTGTGCGTTCAGTGCAATATCGAGACGTCTGATTTTTGCAGTCAGCGACTATCAAACCCCCGATTCATAGTCGTTGAGTGCAATATCGACGAGCGCGGATTTTGCACTGAACGCGCTCGGCGCGTGAGGCCAGCTTCTGCCGGGCCCAGCCGCCCGCCATTGGGCCGGCCCCAGAGAGTAGCCGACTCGGGCAACGACCGGCCCTTGTCGGCAGCCACCCAGCCAGCGCCCACCCCAGGCAACGCAAATGCGCGCCGGCATCTGCCGGCGCGCATTCACTACAGCTGGAGTGTCGAGTCAGGAATTAGCGCTTCGGGTTGCCGCCCTCAGACAGCGGATCCTGCGACGGATCGGCGACAGCGTCGTTGAGAACGACCGGATCCTCGACAGCGCCGGCGTTCTTCGCATCCTTCTCAGCCTGCGACGAAGCCTTGTCGGCTGCTTTCTGGGCATCCTTCTCAGCCTTCTTCTGCTGCACATTCGACTTCACGTCGTCGGCCTTGGCCTGTGCGGCACCCGCAGCCGAGGTGGCGGCGGACTGGACCTTGCCGGCAACCTCAGGAGCCTTGTCCTTGACCATCTCGGCGACCTCGGGGGCCTTCTCCTTGACGGTGTCGGTTGCCTGCTGGACGCCCTCCTGGACGCGTGGGTTCTGCCAGAATTCTTCGACCTGGGTCTTGAGGCGCTCGTAGCTCTGGCGGCCGGCGCGCGAACCGAGAACGAAACCGATGCCAATTCCAACGAGCAGAGTCAGACGCTTCTTCATAATCCCCTCCTGTGGGAGTCGATTCCAGCAAGCCACATTGTCTCCCGCGCGGGCGGGTATGACTGGCTGAGGCTGTTACCCACATCATATACCGGCAGGCCGTGCTGTCACGATGCGATTTCCCAGGTGGGATGAGCTGTCCTCACCTGCGGGCGGTCACGGCAGGGGCCGCGGCGCCTCGGGATCGGCTACCGGCTCGTCATCGGTCTCTCCGCGACTGCGCCACAGGGCATGGGCCTTGCGGCGCATGCGGGCCTGGATCCGGGCATCGGAGACGATCCGGCGGGTGTCACGCGGGGGCACCTGGAGGACGTCATCGGCGCGGATCCCGTCGCGCAGCTGGCGGGCGCGTTCGACCTCGGCGTCGAAGTGCACGCCGAACAGCAGCGCCATATTCGACAGCCACACCCAGAACAGCGCGATGAGCACGCCGGCCAGCGAACCGTAGGTCGACTCGAACCCGCCGAACACGACCGCGTAGAGGTAGATGCCAACGCTCAAGAGCACCCAGGCGACCAGCGCGATGAGCGCACCGAGGGACGACAGTGTGACGTGCGCGCGCTTGACGTTGCTCGTGGCGATGTAGAGCAGCGTGGTGATGAGCAGGATGAAGATCGCCGCGAGCGGGAACCGCACCCAAGCCCACACAGCGACGAACTGCTCACCGAGGCCGAAGGGCAGGATGATGCTCGGCGAGCTCACCAGGCTGAGCACCGCAGCGACGGTGAGCAGGATGACGACGATGGTGACGAGATAGGTCTGCAGGCGCTGCTTCCAGGCCGGCCGGCCCTCGGTCATCGCGTAGATCTCGTTGACGGCATGGCCGAAGGCGTTGACGAACTTCGAGGCCGACCACATCGCCACGAGGATGCCGACGACGAAGAACGGCCCACCGGCCGGTGACTTCGCCAGATCCTGCAGCGGCTCCTCCAGCTGCGTAACGTTCTCACCGGCCCCGGCCTGCTGCGCCCAGTTCAGCACCTTCGACACGGTGTCCGGGCCTTCGCCGAAGACGTTGAGGATCGACAGGATCGCGGTGAGTGCCGGCAGCAGGGCGAGCAGGAAGTAGAACGACAGCGTCGCCGCCGTATCGGTGCGCCGGCTGCGGGCGAACGACATGATCGTCCGCTCCCACACATAGCGCCACGCCGCTGGAGACAGGTTCTTCTTCCGGGTCACACTCCGAGTCTACGGCAGGGCACCCTGACCTGCGCAGCAGCTACAGTGACGACCATGCACGTCCTCTGCCTCGACCTCGGCACCAGCACCCTCAAGGCCGCGCTCATCGACACGACCGGCCGCACGCGCGCCTCCGCGCAGACTGCGATCGACACCCGCCACTGCGGTGAGGACGGGCAGCTGACCGGGGCGATCGAGCAGTCGCCGGCCCAGTGGTGGCAGGCCGTCGCCGAGGCGGTGGGCGCCTTGCGCACGGATGGTCACCTGGATGCAGACGGGAGCCTACCGGCTGCCATTGCGCTCACCGGCCAGATGCAGGGCCTCGTGCCCATCACCTCCAGCCCGGCAGGGGCGGAGGGGCTTCCGGTCATCCTCTACTCCGACACCCGCGCCACCGCTGAACTCGCCGAGCTGCGCGCAGCCGATTCCGACTGGGAAGCCAGGCTGCTGACCACACCGGGCCCGGACTGCCTGCCGGCCAAGATCGCCTGGCTCACCGGCCACCACCCAGAAGCTCACATCGACGCGCTGGCTCTCAGCGCGGCCGGGTTCCTCGGATGGAAGCTCACCGGGCGCCTCACCTGCGACCGGCTGAGCGCCTCGACCACCTCGCTCTACGACGCGGCAGCCGATGCCTGGATGCTGCCGCGCCCAATAACCGAATCCCCCGCAGCGGCCTGGCGCCTGCCCGAGCTCGTCGACCCAGGCACCATCGGCACGCTGACCCCGGCAGCCGCCGGACACCTCGGGTTCGGCCCGGAGGCCGCAGGCATCCCGGTCGTCACCGGTCTCGGCGATGCCGGGGCTGCAACCGACGGGATCATCGGCAGCACACCCGGTGCCGCCTACGCCTACCTCGGCACCTCCGGCTGGATCGCCCACATCGACCCGCAGACCCCGCGCCCGCTTGCAGGCTCCACCTCGGACTTCCACCGGCTCGTCCACCCGGCCGGGACGCTGGCGATCGCCGCGATGGTCAACGCCGGCTCCACCCTGACCTGGGGCAGGCGCGTGCTGCTCGGCATCAGCGCCGGAGACGAGCACGCGCCTGCTGCCCACGCCGCTGCCGAGGCGGCGCTGACCGAGGCGCTCGCAGCCGGCCGGTGGCAGGGTCTCACCTGCGATCCCGCGCTCGCCGGTGAGCGCACCCCGGCACTCGGGACCGCGGTCTCGACCGGGGCGCTGACCGGCATCCAGCCGGCCACCACCGCAGCCGACCTCTACGCCGGCCTGGCCGCCGGCATCGCCGCCAACCTCGGACGGCTCTGCGCTGCCCTCGGCACCGACCCTCACGCTCCGCTGCCAGTCACCGGCGGACTGACCGTTTCACCCGGGATCCGGCAGATCCTCGCAACCGTCCTCGACCGGCCGATCGTGCCGGTCGCCGATGCCGATGCCGGGCTGCGCTCGTGTGCGCGGGTGGCATGGGAGGCGCTTGGCATCGAGCACACGATTACCCCGTTCGGTACCACTGCCTGACTGGCCAAGGGCATGCCAAAGGGCAGGTGCCGCGCGGCACCTGCCCTTTCGCATGTGAGCCTGCAGCCAGCCGAGGCCGGCGGCAGGTCACATCACTTGCGTGCGTTGATCGCGTCGGTGGCCTGCGGCAGCACCGAGAAGAGGTCGCCGACCACGCCGAAGTCGGCGAGTTCGAAGATCGGAGCCTCTTCGTCCTTGTTGATCGCGACGATGTTCTTCGAGGTTTGCATGCCGGCCCGGTGCTGGATCGCACCAGAGATGCCGCAGGCGACGTAGAGCTGCGGCGAGACCGTCTTACCGGTCTGGCCGACCTGCGCCGAGTGCGGGTACCAATCGGCATCGACGGCGGCACGCGAGGCGCCGACGGCAGCGCCGAGAGCATCGGCCAGGGCTTCGACCGGGGCGAAGTCGCCGCCGGTGCCGCGACCACCGGAGACCACCGTGGCGGCCTCGGTCAGCTGCGGACGGCCGGAGGCCGGCTTCTCCTCAGTGGCGGTGATGCGGGCGGTCTTGGCGGCATCGCTCGGGGCGAAGCTGACCGACTCGACAGCAGCCGCGCCCTGGGAAGGCTCAGCGGCAACCGAGTTCGGCTTGATCGCGACGATCGGGGTGCCGCGAGTGACCTTCGACTCGACGGTGTAGCCGCCGGCGAACACCGACTGGGTGGCGACAAAGCCCTCAGCCACGCCGACGGCGTCGGTCAGGATGCCTGAACCGGTCTTGATGGCTGCCAGGCCTGCGATCTCCTTGCCCTCAGCACTGGCCGGGACGAGGACACCAGCCGGCTGACGGGTGGAGATGAGCTCGGCGAGCAGCTCGGCCTTCGGGCCGACGAGGAACTCATCGTATGCCGGGTCCGAGGCGACGAGCACCTTCTCGGCGCCGTATTCGCCGAGCTTGGCGGCAGCGGCCTCGCCCTTGGCGGCATCGCCGATGAACAGTGCAGTCGGCTCACCGAGTGCCTTGGCGGCGGTGAGGAGTTCGAAGGTGGACTTGCGCACGTCGCCGTCCACATGGTCTACGAGAACGAGAACTTCAGACATAAGTGTGTATTCGCTTCCTCTGCGTTCAGATAGTGGATCAGACGAGCTTCTTCGAGGCTAGCCACTCGACGAGCTGGTTGCCGCCCTCGCCTTCGTCGGTGATGACCTCACCGGCGGTGCGCGGCGGACGCTCGGTCAGCGTGACGACTTCAGTGGTGGCACCAGCAGTGCCGACCTCGCCGGCGTCGAGGCCGAGCTCTTCGATGTCGTACTCGTCCAGCGGCTTGCGCTTGGCGGCCATGATGCCCTTGAACGACGGGTAGCGTGGCTCGTTGATCTGGTCGGTCACCGACACGAGAGCCGGCAGCGGCACCTCGACGTACTGCGAGGCGGTGTCGCCGTCGCGGCGGATCTTGGCGACTCCGCCGGAGACCTCCAGGTGCGAGGCCTGGGTGGCAGCCGGGCGGCCGAGCAGCTCGGCGACCATGACCGGCACGACCGACATCGCGCCGTCAGTCGAGGACAGGCCGGTGATGATGAGGTCGACCGGGCCCTCTTCCTCCTCGACGACCTTGACGGCGGCGGCCAGAGTCTTGGCGGTGCCGACAGCGCAGGAGGCTTCCAGGCTGTCGTCGCAGATGTGGACGCCCTTGTTCGCGCCCATCTGGAGGGACTTGCGCACAGCGTCGACGGCGTCGTCGGGTCCGACGGTCAGGGCGATGACCTCCGTGCCCTTCTTGTCACCGTCAGCGATCTTGAGAGCTTCTTCAACAGCGTATTCGTCGAGCTCCGACAGCAGGCCGTCGACCGAGCGGTCGACGGTGTTGTCCGACTCGAAGGTACGGTCACCGGCAGCATCCGGGACGTACTTGACAAAAGTGACAATCCGCATGTGGGTAGTTCATCCTTCCTGAGAACCGAGGATCACCCTCGAAACAGGGCGTCGTTTCTCTAACGTTACCAAGTGGCGTCCGTCTCACTTCACAGCGGTGGGGCCGTTCGCCGGGGCCTGGTCCGACTTCCCTGGCCGGTGACGGGCGCCACTGCTGAGGGTGAGCATATCCGACAGTGGGAAGTCCGGTTCGAACGCGGCGACTTATCGATCGTTCAGTGCCAGTATCTCATGTCACATACGTGGTGCCCAAACCTGCCCCTGCCGGCTCGCCCGGCGGATCGGTCACCTGCTGTGATGGCTGTTCATCTGTGATGGCTGGTCATCGGCCTCGAGCAGCAGTCACCGGCCCCGAGGAGGTGGTCACCGGCTGCGCGGAGCCGGTCACGCCGTCTGCCGGGCCCAGGCGGGCGGCCTGCAGCGCCCCAGGCTCAGCCTCCGACCCGCTGGACGATCATTGCCAGGCCCTGTCCGCCGCCGATGCACATCGTCTCCAGCCCGTAGCGTGCCTGCCGGCGGTCCATCTCCCGCAGCAGGGTCGCCAGGATCCGCGCCCCGGTCGCCCCAACGGGGTGGCCGAGTGAGATCCCGGAGCCGTTGACGTTGAGCCGGTCGAAGTCGCCAGTGCCGAAGCCCCATTCGCGGGTGCAGGCCAGCGCCTGGGCGGCGAAGGCCTCATTCAGCTCGATGAGATCAATATCGGCAAGTGTCAGCCCGGCCCGCTCGAGAGCCTGCGCGGTCGCCGGCACCGGGCCGATGCCCATCGTAGCCGGATCCACCCCGGCCACTGCCCACGACACGATCTTGGCCAGCGGTTTGAGCCCGAGCTGCTCGGCCTTCGAGGCGGTGGTGACAAGACAGGCAGCGGCGCCGTCGTTCTGTCCGGAGGCGTTGCCGGCAGTCACGGTCGCGGCCTCATCGAGCTTCGCGCGGATCGGGGTGAGCTTCGCGAGCTTCTCGACACTGGCGTCCGGGCGGATGTGCTCATCGGTGGTGACCTCGTAGGCTGCGGTCTTGCGGGTCGCCGGCATCTGGATCGGCACGATCTCATCGGCAAACCGTCCGGCCTCGGTCGCCGCGGCTGCCCGCCGGTGGGATTCGACGGCGAACGCGTCCTGCTCCTCACGGCTGATCTCATATATGCGGCGCAGATTCTCCGCCGTTTCGATCATCCCGCCGGGCACCGGGTGGTCCTTGCCGCCTGCGGTCACGCGCCCACGGGCGAGGCTGTCCTTGAGATCGATGCCGGGCCCGCGCACACCCCACCGGATCTCCTCGTTGAAGTACGGCGCGCGGCTCATCGACTCGGCCCCGCCGGCGATGACGACCTCAGCACCACCAGTGGCGATCATGCCCATCGCGTCGATGACGGCCTGCAGGCCGGAACCGCAGCGCCGGTCGAGCTGCCGTCCCGGCACGCTCGTCGGCAGTCCGGCATCGAGCGCGACGACGCGGCCGAGGGCGGGCGCTTCCATATGCGGGAAGCACTGGCCGAACACGACATCGTCGATGACGCTCGGGTCGATGCCGGTGCGCTCGACGAGCGCGACGACGACCTGCCGGCCGAGCTCCTGCGGAGGGGTGGTCTTGAACTGGCCGCCGTAGCCTCCGACGGGGGAGCGCAGCGGTTCGCAGATGGCGATGGGCTCGGACACAGGTTCTCCTTCGACGGTGACATGGCTCATAGTAGTCCCCGCCGCGGACACCGGCCCGAGGCGGTTGATGCCTCAGTCGGTCTCGGCGCTTTCCGGAGTGTCTGGGGGAGTGTAGAACCAGCGCTTGAGCAGGAACAGCACGAGCAGCCCGAGGATGACGGCGAGGATGCCGGTGAGGGCTGCATCGAGCGGATCGAATCCGGCCACGGTCATGCCGGGCAGCCCATAGCCGATGACGATGAGACACACGAGGCCGAAACCCAGACTCTGACTGCCGATGAACGGCAGGGCCGCCAGCCTGTCACCTCGGGACCGGAACACAACCGCCACGACGACCGCCGCCACAGCAGCGCCGGCCAGCCACAGCCACCAGGAGGCAGTAACGTCGTCGCCGCGCAATAGGCGTTTGACCACCTCGGCGCCGGCCCCGCACGCGGCGGCGATGCAGACGCTGAGCAGCACCGTCATGAGCTTCGACGGCTGGACGGCAGAGGGCATGCGGGTCGCTCGCTTCCGATCAGGCAGGCGGGGTGTGCTCGGCAGGCTGACAGCCGCAGCCGTGAACCGCCTGCCGGGCGCCAGCACAGACTTGCTACCGTGGCTGTGAGCAACAGCACGGCGAGGGCCGCACCGGCAGGCACGCCGCAGCGGCAGGAGGGCGAGGGGCATGAGCGCACCGCATGAGGACAACCGCACCATCGACCAGGCGTTCGCACGTACCGGCACAGGTCCGCTGGCCGGCATCGTCGTCGCCGACTTCTCCCGCGTGCTCGCCGGCCCCTATGCCACGATGATGCTCGCCGATCTCGGCGCGACCGTCATCAAGGTCGAAAGCCCCGGCGGGGACGACACGCGTGCCTGGAAGCCTCCGGTCCGCGACGACGAGGCCACCTACTACCTGTCGGCCAATCGCAACAAGTTCGACGTCGTCCTCGACTTCAAGGACCCTGACGACCTTGCGCTCGCCCACGAACTCGCCCGCCGCGCCGATGTGCTCGTCGAGAACTTCAAGCCCGGCGGGCTTGCGAAGTACGGCCTCGACTACGACGCCGTCGTGCGGACCAACCCGGCGGTCATCTACGCCTCGGTCACCGGCTTCGGCCCGCAGAACCCGCAGCCCGGCTACGACCTTCTCGTCCAGGGGCTCTCGGGCTTCATGAGCCTCACCGGCGAAGCCGACGGCAAGCCGTATCGAGCCGGGGTGGCGATCTTTGACGTCATCACCGGCCTGCACACCACCATCGGCATCCTCGCCGCGCTGCGCCATCGCAGCCAGACCGGTGAGGGCCAGAAGGTCGACACAAACCTGCTGTCCTCAGCCCTCTCAGGCCTGGCGAACCAGACGAGCGCCTATGTCGCCGGCGGGGTCGTGCCGCACCGCATGGGCAACGAGCACCCGAGCCTGTACCCGTACCAGCCGATGCCCACCGGCGATGGTGAGCTCATCGTCGCCGTCGGCAACAACCGGCAGTTCGAGATCCTGTGCACCGTCATCGACCGCCGCGAGCTGCTCGACGACCCGCGGTTTGCCCACAACGCTGACCGCAACCACAATCGGCGTGAGCTCGAGCCGCTTCTCATCGAAGCGCTGTCAGCGAAGTCGGCGCAGGAGTGGTTCACGCTGCTCAGTGACGCCGGTCTGCCGTGCGCGCCGATCAACACGATCGAACAGGGCGTCCAGCTCGCCGCCGAGCTCGGTCTCGAGCCCGTCGTCAACGCCGGCTCCGGCGACCGTGTCATCCCGACGGTGAAGAACCCGATCACGCTTTCGGCCACCCCGGTCAGCTACGACCTCGCCCCGCCGGCCCTCGGCGCCGACTCCGAGGCCATCCGCGCCTGGCTGCAGCATCCAGCCGACCGGCAGGCAGACTCTCAGTAACACGCTCACCGGCCCACCGCCTCGGGCACGGACCGTTCCCGAGGCGGGGGGCCGGTGGCCTACTCGCACGCATGGGCGGGGCGGCCGGTTTGGTGTCGCGGACGTGACAGTGTGCGCACATGACAGCGGCACCCTGCCGGGATCCGATGCAGGTGCACCGTCACCTGGAAGGGTGCCGTGTTCTGATCGCTCACCCGATCGCTGACTGCTCAGCCGGCCGGGCGGTCGGGGTGGTGCTGAAGCTCAGCAGGTACAGCTCAGCGCAGCGGGCGTCCGTCCGCGTCGGGACCCGGGCCGTCAACCCCGCGTCCGTCCACGCCGCGTCCATCGACGCCGCGTCCGGCAGCATCGCGGCCTTCAGCGCCGTCAATGTCGATCTGCTCCTTGCGGACCTCACCGCCGACGGTCTCCTTGTCCTCGACGACGCGCTTGCCGACGTTGACCTTCTCCGTTGCCACGGTCTCCTTGTCGACAACCGGGCGCTCCTCGCGCAACGTCACCGTCTCATCGACAGCACCGCGATCGGCGTCGATTCCGCCGCCCTTGCGGGCTTCGGGGGAGTTCGGGTCGATCGACTCGCGCTCGACGACGAGCTCCTCGCGCTGCACCGGAACCTCAACCTGCTGGTTCTCGGTGACGACGTGCTTGCGCAGGCGCACCTTGCCGGTCTCGACCTGCTCCTTGCCGACGTTGAGGCGCTCCTCATGGGCGACGACCTGCTGCTGGTCACCAGCAGCAGCACGGTCGTGGTCGCGCACGCCGTCACGATCGAGATCGTGCTTGCCGTGGCGATCATGGTCGCGGTCGTGTCCGGCTGCACCGGCGACTCCACCGGCAGCGCCGGCCACACCGGCGTCACGGACGCCGTCGCGGTCGGCATCATGCTTGCCGTGGCGGTCGTGGTCGCGCACGCCATCGCGGTCGCGGTCACGGCCGGTGCCGGAATCGAGCTGGTAGTAGCGGAAGATCTCTTCCTCTTCCTCCGGCGTCAGGCTGCCGTCAGCGGCGATGTTCGGTGCGTCCTTGACGAAGGACTTCTCGAACGGGGCGACGAGGTTGTCGCCGTCACGCGTGACGCTCTGGTACGGAACGAAGGTCTCGTTCATGCCGAAGAGACCGGTGTTGACGGTCACGAATGCTGGTTCATTGGTCTGGTCATCGAGGTAGACCTCCCCGATGCTGCCGATTTTGCTTCCGGTCTGATCGTAGAGATCGGATCCGCGAAGTCGGTCGATGTCGATGTTTTCCATGCTGAACTCCTGTGTTGTGACGTTTCACCGTCGAGGAACCCTTCCCCAACGGGTGGTGCCTGTCAGCACTGAAGTGCTGTATCCGGAGTGACATCGGATGAGTTCACGCTAACACCTCACTCACCTCGGCAACAGTCCTTGTTCCTTAGCGCTCCCTCAGACTTTCAACCGGCAGGGCTCCTTGCGGCGGGGCTCCGGCGGTCTGCAGCCGCAATCGGCAAGAATGGAATGGTGACTGACAAGCATGACCGCACCGACCGGCTGCGCTATTCCGACGACCCGCTCATCCGCGAGGCGCCCGAATTCGTGCAGCGCCATGAACGCCTGCTGCCGGGCTGGAAGCTGCTCGGGAAGATCGGCCAGGTCCTCGGCCGCTGGTTCTGCCCCTACACCGCGCTCATCCTCTTCACCAGCATCGGCCTGGGCATCATGCTCGGCTGCGTGGCCATCGCCGAAGAGATCTACGAAAGCCTTGACAACCCGCGCGACGGCATCACGGCCCTCGACCGGCCGATCCTGCACAGGATGCAGGAGCTGCGCACACCGGCACTCAACCGCGCGGTCACCGTCTTCACCAACCTCGGCGACATCGTCGGCATGACCGTCATCGCGCTCATCATCACCGGCATCCTCACGATCGTCTACCGGCGCCGCACACCGCTGCTGCTCATGCTCATCACCGCCCTGGGCTCGGTCGCGTTCACAGTGCTCGGCAAGAACCTCATCGGCCGTCCGCGCCCGGCCCGCGCCGACGCCGTTCCCCCGTATGAGGGCGGGTTCTCCTTTCCCAGCGGCCACTCGCTCAACTCCCTGGCGCTGTACGGCATGATCGCCTACCTGGTGCTCATCCTCATCCGCCAGTGGTGGCTGAAGATCCTCATCGTCCTCGGCTGCCTGGCCTTCGCCGCCTGCATGGGGCTCAGCCGCATCTATCTCGGCCAGCACTGGACGACCGATGTGCTCACCGCCTGGCTCGTCGCGATCGCCTGGATCACCGTCGTCATCACCGGCCACCGCATCTTCCTCGCCGTCGCAGCCGCCCGCAGTCGCCGGCAGCCTGGTGCCGACGGCCGCGCCGCTGGCTGAGATGCCCGTGCTCGCCTCTCACCGCTGCCGAGGCGGTGTCTGGATGGCATGAGACGCTGAGAGTATGACATCTTCCCGCCAGCAGACACCCCCACCTGTTGTGCGCGCCGCCGGTCTCCGGGCGCGATCCCACACGCTGCTCGTTGCCGCTCTGGCAGCCGCCGGGGTGGTCTTCGCTGCTCTGTCGCTCATCGAGGCCATCTTTCGCAGCGGCCTGCCGGAGGCGGCCGCGCTCATCAGCAGCCTCATCTTCGAGCTGCTGCCTCCGCTCATGGCAGCGGGCGCGGTGGCGCTGCTGTCTCGGCGCACCGAGTGGGAGTGGATCGCAGCGGCTGTCATCACCGTCTATGCGGTCATCTGGACGGCCATGCTCGTGTTGGAGAGCCCGCTCTGGTCAGGGGGCTTCACCCTGGCTGGCCTGGGCAACTACTACTATCCGCTCGTCTTCGGTCTGCCCCCGCTGCTCATCGCCATCGCGCTCTGGGTGCTCGGCCTCGCGATCCGGGCGTTCCTCTCCGGCCGGCACACCAACCGCACCGCGGAGCCTGCAGCCGGTGACGATGATGAGCCCGAAGTGACGGCAGGTTCCGACACCAGCAGCATCGAGGCAGCCAGCGCAGACGGCCCCCGTGATGACGACCCGGCTGAGGCTGACAGTGCGGCGTCCGTGCGGCTGCTCGGCACGAGCATGCTCATCGGCGCGCTCGCCTACAGCGTGGTGTGCGCGGGTTCGCTCCTGGCCGCTGACATGACGGAGACGAAGACGGTGATGATGTGCGTGTTCGCCATCGCACTGCCGGGGATCCTCGCGGCCATCCTGCTGTGGACGCTCAAGCCGGCGACCGCCCAGCCGGGTCTGGCGGCGCTGCTGTCGATGCTGGTGTTCGCGGTCCCGGGTGTCGTCGCCGGCAGGCTGTTCGACGCCTCGGTATTCATGCTGCCGTTGAGCCTGGCGGGGTGTGCCCTCGGGCTGGTGACGTGGTGGGTGCTCTCAGCGGTGCTGCGAGTGCCGCATCCGGCGCTGCCGCAGCCACCGCCTCGGGCACGGTTCAGTAGTACACGGCAAGCGGACCGCGCGGGCCGTCGATGACGTCGACGGGGGTGTCGAAGACATCGGAGAGCACTTCGGGGCGCATGATCTCAGCCGGGGTGCCGAAGTAGCAGACCTGCCCGTCTTTGACCGCGCAGATCCGCTTGGCGTAGTGGGCGGCGAAGTTGATGTCGTGCAGCACGATGACGACGGTGCGGCCGAGCTCCTCGGCGGCGCGTTCGAGGTGCTGCATCATCTGCACCGAATGGCGCATGTCGAGGTTGTTCAGCGGCTCGTCGAGGAGCACATAGTCGGTGTCCTGGGCGAGCACCATCGCGACATAGGCGCGCTGCCGCTGCCCGCCGGAGAGCTCATCGAGGTACCGACCCTCCAGCGGCCCAAGCCCCAGGAAGTCGATCGAGCGGGTGATGATCGCATCATCGGCAGCCGTCAGCCGGCCCTGCGAGTAGGGGAACCGGCCGAAGCCCACAAGCTGGCGGACGGTGAGCCGGGTGACGAAGTGGTTCTCCTGCCGCAGGATCGAGACGATCTTCGCCAGATCTTTCGACTTCGTCGTCGCGACGTCGTAGCCAGCGATCTCGATCGCGCCCTCGTCCATGCCCATGAGCCGGCCGATCATCGTCAGCAGCGTCGACTTGCCGGCTCCGTTGGGCCCGACGAGGGCGGTGACGCCGCCGGCGGGGATCTGCAGGTCGACCGGGCCGATCGAGACCTCGGCCGAGTAGCTCTTGCGGACAGCGGAGAGGGTGATCACAGGCGGCCCTTTCGCAGGACGTAGAGCAGGAAGAACGAACCGCCGACGACCTCGATGATGATGCCCACGGCCCCCTCGGCATAGAACAGGTGCTTGAGCGCGAAGTACGCCCCGGCCAGCACCGCCACACCCGTGATCCAGGCGAGCGGGAACACATACCGGTGGTCGTGAGTGTCGGCGAGCTGGTAGGCCAGCATCGCGACGAGGAACCCGAAGAACGTCATCGGCCCGATGAGGGCGGTCGAGATCGCCATGAGCACGGAGACGAGCAGCAGCACGATGATGTTGTAGGCCCGCTGGTTGAGCCCGAGGTTAACGGCCGTGTCATGGCCGAGGGCGAGCACGTTGAGCTTGGGTGCCAGCAGCCAGAGTGCGCCACCGGCGACAGCGACGATGGGGGCGGCGATCCACAGATGGCTGGCCTCGGCGTTGGAGATCGAGCCGATGAGCCGAGCAGTGAGCAGATCGAACTCACCAGGGGTCATGAGCCGCTGCATGAACGTCGACAGCGAGCCGAGCCCAGCACCCAGGATGATGCCGATGAGCAGCATGATCTGCATGTTCGCGTACCGGCCCGAGAGCAGCCAGCCGTAGAGGAACGCGGCGAAGACGACCATGATCCCGACGGTGGTGAGGAACATGCTCGTCGACCCGGCCGCGACGATGCCGGCTGTGCCGAAGAAGAACACCATCGAGGTGTGGATGAGCGTGTACAGCGACTCGAAGCCCATGATCGAGGGCGTGATGATCCGGTTGTGGGTCACCGTCTGGAAGGCCACGGTCGCCATCGCCTGGCAGAAGGCGACGATGATGATGATGGCGATGTTCGTCGAGCGCAGGTTGGCGATGAGCCAGAACCCCTCCGAGCCGACCGGCATCGGATTGTCCCAGGCCAGCAGCGCGAAGCAGGCGGACAGCGCGAAGGCGCCGATCCCGGCCAGGATCGCGAAGTAGCGCACCCGAGCAGCCCGCGTCGGCAAGGCGCCCTGGTGGCGGGTGTCTGGCGCCGGTGCTGGCGTATGAGTGCGTGCGCTGGTGGTCCGGGCTGCAGCACCCGAGGCGGCGGTGGCGGTCTCGTCTGCCGTGCCCGAGGCGGTGCCGGCGGTGGCCTGGGTGCCGGCGGTGGGGGTGGTGCCGGCGGTGGGGGTGGCGCCGCTGACGTCGGGCAGGGTGGACGGGCCGAGCTGGCCGGCTTGGCGGGCCAGCGAGGCCGGGTCGGTGTAGGTCGCTTCGTACAGGTCAGCCATTCCGGCGCCTCCGCAGCAGCAGGGTGATGAAGACCGCTGCACCGACGACAGCGAGGATGAGCGAGACGGGGATCTCGAAGGGGGCGACGATCGTGCGGCCGATGATGTCGCAGACGGTGACGATCGCAATGCCGAGCAGGCACACCCACGGCAGGTTCGAGCGCAGGTCGTCGCCGCGGAACAGGGAGACGATGTTGGGCACGATGAGGCCGATGAACGGCAGGTTGCCGACGACGACGGTGACGATGCCGGTGGCGATCGCGATGAGCCCGGTGCCCAGCAGCAGCACCTGGTTGTAGTTCAGGCCGACGTTCGTGGCGATCTCCTGGCCGAGGCCGGCGACGGTGAACCGGTCGGCGACGATGAATACCGCGATGACGACGATGAGCACGAACCACAGCGGTTCGTACTGGCCGCGCAGCACCGCGGTGAAGGAGCCGGCGAACCAGATGCCGACGGTTTGCAGCAGGTCGTTCTGCAGGGCCAGGAAGGTCGAGACCGCGCCGACGACGGCGCCGAGCATGAGCCCGATGATCGGCACGATGAGGGAGGACTTCAGTGTCACCCGGCGCAGGAAGGCGAAGAAGATGAGGGTGCCGATGAATGCGGTGATGATCGCCACACTCATGGTGACGATGAGCGGAGCGCCGGGGAAGGCGATGAAGGCCAGCAGCAGACCCAGGCCCGCCCATTCGGTGGTGCCGGTCGTCGTCGGCTCGACGAACCGGTTCTGCGTCAGCAGCTGCATGACGAGACCGGACATCGCCATCGCCGCTCCGGCGAGCACCAAGGCGATGGTGCGCGGGACGCGGGTGATGGCGAACATCTCCGAGCCGTCTTCGGCGCCGAAGATGTCGTAGACGCCGATGAACAGCGAGGAAACGACCAGCGCTGCGGTGAGAAGCACGCCGATGAGCAGCGGCCACGAGAACAGGCGCGACGATGCACTTGTGCCGGCCACCGCCTCGGGCGCGGCCGCCGCAGGCGCCCCGGCGGATCCAGGTGCCCCGGCGGACGTGCCGGCGGATCCGAGCACGTCGGCAGCGGCACCGTGAGCTGGTGCGTGTGCCTGGTGGCGTTCGTGGATGCTCATCGTCTCAATCGGTTGGGATCAGGTGGACCGCCGGCGGCGCGGAGCAGGCCCGCACCGCCGGCGCGGTGTCACTGGGAGTTCTCCATTGCGTCGGCGAGGTCGTTGAAGAAGGTGGTGTACGTCTGGATGCCCTCGGCAAGGTAGGTGTCCTTGGGCATGTAGACGATGTTGCCGTTCTTCACGGCGTTGACGTTCTTGAGCGCCTGGGACTCCTCGATGATGCTCTGGGCAGGCTTCGCATCGTCTTCGACTGCGGTGTCGCGGTCCATCACGAGCAGCCAGTCCGGATTCGAGTCGGCGATCGCCTCCACGGAGATATCGTCACCGGTGTGGTCATCCGATGCGCCCTCCGGAGCCTCGATCGAGGGGGTCAGGTCGAGGATGTCGAACACCGGGCCGAGCGTGCGGCCGACCTTCGGCGCGGAGTAGTTTATGTCGCCGCCGGAGGTGATGACGCCCATGACCTTGTCGTCGGAGTTGTAGGCCTCCTTCACCCGCTCGATCGAGGCATCGAAGTCCTCGTTGAGCTGCTTGGCCTCCTCCTGCTTGCCGAACACCTCGCCGAGCACCTCGGTCTGGCGCTTGAGCTCAGCGTCGAGGGGCTGGTCATCGCGCGGGTCGAGGTTGAGGATCGTGGCATCCGGGGCCAGCTTGGCGAGATCCTCCTGGTACTGGGCGAAGCGCTGACCGTTGATGATGAGATCCGGCTGGGCTTCGACGACGGCTTCGAGGTTGGGCTCGCGGTGGTTGCCGAGGTCGATGACATCCTCGTTCTGGGTGTAGGAGACGCTCTCGGGCATGAGGGCCACGGCGCCGGCCTTGAGCTCCACGCCCCAGTCATCAAGAGTCTGGAAGGTGCGGTTGTCGGTGGCGACGACGCTCGTGGGCGGGGTGGCGATCTCGTGCGTGCCGTTGTTGTCTTCGACGGTCACGGTCGCGGAGTTCTCGGGGGTCTCCTCCGCCGAGGTGCCGGTGCCTGAACCGCAGGCGCTGAGGGTGAGTGCGACGGCTGAGAGAGCAGCGACGGCGCTCAGACGGCGATGCTTGATCCGCATCAGGTAGGGCTCCTTTCGAGTGCGCGCTGCCGGTGGACTGCACCGGTGACGCGCTGGGGCGTAACGGTATGGCTCGGACAGACGGGAACCCCCGACTGCTTAGGTGAACCACACTAAGGCTACGCACACTCATTTACGAAACGGAAACGTGTCCAAAGTTCGTTAGGCTAATGTTACCTAACTCCCCCGGCGGTTCGCATGCTTGCAGGGCGCTTTGTGACGCGAAGCACATCCGGCTGATCGCTGGCAGCGCGAACGCCCGGCTGAGGTGGACTCGACCGGGCGTTCGCAGGAAGGGTCAGCAGGCAGCTGGCTGAGGGGTCTGGGTCAGACGCCGCCGCACAGTGTCATGCCGCCGTCGAGGGTCAGGATCTGGCCGGTGATCCAGCCGGCCTCGTCGGAGAGCAGGAAGGCTGCGGCTGCTGCGATGTCCTCAGGAGTGCCGAGCCGCTTGAGCGGATAGGCCGCGGCCACCCCCTCTTCGTCGTGGGCGTAGAGCTTCTCGGCAAACCGGGTCTTGACGACGGCCGGAGCCACGCCGTTGACGCGGATGTCCGGTCCGAGCTCCATCGCCAGCTGGCGGGTGATGTGCACGAGCATCGCCTTGGACGATCCGTAGAAGCCGATGCCCTCGGGCTGGCCGAGGCCTGCGACCGAGGCGACGTTGAGCACCGCACCACCGCGCTCGGCCAGCGAGGCTGCGTAGACCTTCTGCGTCCAAGACAGGGCGGAGATGTCGTTGACCTCGAAGACCTTGCGGGCGGCATCGAGGTCGAGGTCGATCATCGGGCCGTAGACGGGATTGATGCCGGTGTTGTTGACGAGGATGTCGATCGGCCCGAAGGCCTCGGTCGTCTTGGCGATCGCCTCATCTTGGTGCTCGGGGCGATCGGCTTTGCCGGCGACGCAGATCGCCTTGTCCGGCCCGCCGAGCTTCTCGGCTGCCTCGGCGAGTGCCTCCTCACCGCGGGCGGTGATGCACACCCGTGCTCCTTCGGCGACGAGGCGTTCGGCGATGCCGAAGCCGATGCCGCGCGATGCGCCCGTGACGATCGCAGTCTTCCCCGTGAAACGCTGGCTCATGGTGCCTCCCGGCAGATCGCTTGAATACTTGCTGAACGATTGTTTACTAACTTTACCTGCTCGGCGGTGCGCGTCAACAGCCTCTCGGCATCCGGTCATGGAGTGGGCGCGGGGGAGTGGATACAGCGTGATTGCCGGGCAATCAGACGGGCTGCTGCCCGGAGGTGCGCGGTGGGGTCAGTGTGGCTGCCGCGGATGCGCTGTGACCCAGGTTTCAAACCGGTTGGCGACCGGCAACGTAGCGATTCTCGCAACTTCACTGTACGGTAAGGCCATGACTGCCGCGACACTGCCTGCCTCGGCGGCCACCGCATCGGTGGCTGCACGTGTTGCGCGCGCCCTGCGCGACAGTGAGTTCAGCCAGGTCGAGGCGGCCCGGCACATCGGTCTGGACAAGACGAAGCTGTCGAAGTCGCTCTCCGGTGCCCGGCGTTTCCGCATTGAGGAGCTTTCGGCCATTGCTGAGCTCACCGGTGTCTCCCTCGACTGGCTCAGCAGGGGAGTGACCACCAGCGCCGCCGGAGTCGAACCGACCGTCGCCAGCACACCTGGCGCGGACGCGCCCGCCGCACAGCGGGCCAGCGCCCCCGCCGCCTCGGAGACGCGGGCACCCAGCCCAGCCACCGCCTCGGGCCCGGTGGACAGCGCAGTCGAGTCAAGCCGGCCGGGCGGAGCGAAAGCGCAGCGGATGCGCGCCAGGATCGCTGAGGCGGCCTGGCAGCTGTTCTCCGAATGGGGCTACCACCGGGTGCGGATGATCGACATCGCCCGCCAAGCCGGGATCAGCGCAGCCGGCCTGCACTACTACCACTCCTCCAAGAGAGAGGTCTTCGACGCAGCCCTCCAGCACTCCGCCCAGCGGCTGGCCAGCGAGCGCGCCGCCCTCCTGCAGGCCCGCGCCCCGGCCGCCTGCGCACCAGCCGAGCACCGCGCACTGCTGCAGTCACTCATCGAGATGAAGATCCCACGCGGTTTCGCGGCGCGCATCACCGACGCCGACGCGGCCACCCCCTTGGCCGGCGACTGGTCGATCTGGCTGCAGAACTACGCCGAGATCGCCGTGGGCGCCGGCTCCCGCAACCAGGCGGCCGGGCTTGCCGCTGACTGGGACGCGATCCTCACCGCCTGCCTGGCCGCCGGCCAGCGCGACGGTGCCTTCGACCTCACCAGCCCAGCCGAGGCGGCCGGCCAGCTGACGATCTTCCTCGATGGGCTCGTGCTGCGCGCCCTCGCCGGAGCCGTCGACAACCCGCACACGCTCATCGACCGCTACCTCACCGACACCATCCTGACTCCCGGCCTGCTGGAAAGCGACGCGCACACCGCGCCCGCTCCTTCGGCGCGGGCGGCGAGGACGAAAGGAGAGCCCGCATCATGACAGCACCACCCCCACCCGCACCGCCGCGGGGGCTGACCAGGCGGGCGGTTCTCGGCGGCGCCGGCATGGGCATGGGCCTCATGCTCGCCGGCTGCGCCACCGGCACCCAGCCGGCCGTCGGGCCGGCCGCTGAGGTCACAGGGCCGCCGAAGAAGGGCGGGACGATGCGGCTCGGCTTCGTCGGCGGCGGCGCTGCCGACACCCTCGACGGCGCTGTCGCCACCAACCTCGGCGACGTTGCCCGGGCGGTCAACATGTACGACTCGCTGCTTACCCGCGACGACGACTACAACCTCGTGCCGATGCTCGCCACCGAGGTCACCCCCAACGACGATGCGACTGTGTGGACGGTGCGCCTGCGCGAGGGCGTGACCTTCTCCGACGGCCGGCCGCTGACGCCTGCCGATGTGCGCGCCAGCATCGAACGCATCGTCGACCCCGACGATCCGAAGAACGGCGCCGCCTCCCTGGCTGCCGTCGAAGAAGTGCGCGAGATCGACGACCATACCGTCGAGATCCACCTCAGCACCCCCGATGCCGCGCTCGACGACACCCTCAGCCAGTACGCGAACATCATCGTGCCCGCCGACTTCGACCCGCAGAATCCTGTGGGCACCGGGCCATTCATGCTCGAGAGCTTCACACCGGCACAGTCGACGATCCTGCGCGCCAACCCTCACTACTGGGGCGACGAAGGGCCGTACCTCGACGAGGTGCAGCTGCTGAACTTCAACGACACAGATGCACTCATCAATGCGCTGCTGTCCACCCAGGTCGACGCCGTGGCCCAGATCCCGGCGGCATTGGCCGAAGTCATCAGCGCCGATGCGCGCATGCAGGTGCTCAACTCCGAGACCGGCATGTGGCTGCCGTTCACCATGCGCGTCGACGTCGAGCCCTTCGACGACGAACGCGTCCGGCAGGCCTTCCGGCTGGCGATCGACCGCGAGGAGATGGTCGAGCAGGTGCTCTCCGGCTTCGGCCGCGTCGCCAACGACATGTACTCGCCCTACGACCCCGCCTACCCGGAGTTCCCGCAGCGCCAGCAGGACATCGAGGGAGCCAAACGGCTGCTCGCCGAGGCCGGCCATCCCGACGGGCTCGAGGTCGAGCTCGTCACCGCGCCGATCCAGGCCGGCGTCGTCGAAGCCGCACAGGTGTTCGCCGAGCAGGCCAGCGAGGCTGGCATCACCATCAACATCAAGCGGATGGACCTGACCTCGTACTGGGGTGACTATCTCAACTATCCGTTCTCGCAGTCGTTCTGGTACACCCGCAACTTCCTCGGACAGACGAACTCCGGCACCATGCCCGATGCGCCGTTCAACGAAACGCACTGGGACGACGAGGAGTTCAAGGAGGTCATCGCCGCCGCCCGGCGGGAGACCGACACCGCCAAGCGCAGCGCACTCGTCGAGCAGGCCCAGCGGATCCTCTATGACCGCGGCGGCCTCATCATCTGGGGCTTCGCCAACCAGGTCGACGCCTACCAGTCGTACCTCGGCGGCATCGTCGAGAACGCCACCGGCCTGCCGCTCTCCGGCTTCAACCTGCACCGCGTGTGGATCGGAGACGTCGCATGATCGTCAGACTCATCCTCCAACGGCTGGCGATCAGCATCGTCATCCTGCTTGCCGTCTCCCTCATCATCTTCTTCGCCACCGTGCTGCTGCCCGGGGACCCGGCCCGCGCGATCCTCGGCCAGCAGGCCACCCCGGAGCGGATTGCTGCGATCAACGAGCAGATGAATCTCAACGAGCCGCCGCTGACCCGCTACTTCCTGTGGCTGGGAGGGCTGTTCGTCGGCGATCTCGGCACGTCGGTGGCCACCGGCCAGCCGGTCAGTCAGCTGCTGAGCGACCGGGTCGGCTCCTCGGTGCTGCTCATGGTCGCCGCTGCGCTCATCAGCATCCCGGCCGGTGTCATCCTCGGCATCGTCTCCGCACTGCGCCGCGGCAAGGCCGTCGACAACACCGTCACCGGCCTGTCCCTCGTGCTTGCCGCGCTGCCGGAGTTCGTCGTCGGCATCGCGCTCGTCGCGTTCTTCTCCACGACCGTCTTCACCATCCTGCCGGCGGTGACGATGCGGCCGCCAGGCAGCCAGGTGTGGGACTTCCCCAGCCAGCTCATCCTGCCGATTGCGGTGCTCGTCCTCGTCGTCACTCCCTACATCGCGCGCATGATGCGCGCGACGATGCTCGAAGTCCTCGACTCCGGCTACGTCGAGATGGCCCGCCTCAAAGGGGTGCCCGAACGCCGCGTCATCTTCCGGCACGCTCTGCCGCACGCGATCGGCCCGGTTGCACAGGTGATCGCCATCCAGCTGGCCTGGATGGCCGGCGGTGTCGTCGTCGTCGAGTTCCTCTTCCGCTTCCCCGGGCTCGGGCAGGCGCTCATCGACGCCGTCGACTACCGCGATGTGCAGGTCGTGCAGGCGGTGACGATGATCGTCGCCCTCATCTACGTCATCGTCAACCTGCTCGCCGACATCGTCGGCATCCTCACCAACCCCAAGCTGCGCACCGGAGGTGACGCCTGATGACCACCACCCCGCCTCCGCACACCGGCGCGGCCGACCGCGACAGCTCCGCCGTCGAACAGCGCGCCGACCTCGACCCGACGACCACTGCCTCGGCGGCCCCGAGCCTGGCGACCAAGGACGCCCACACCGGCCAGCGCAACACCGTGCTCACCCGGTTCTGGGCGCAGAAGCAGGCGAAGATCGGCGTCATCATCACCGCCGCAGTCGTGCTGCTGGCCTTCCTCGGCCCGCTCTTCGTGCCCTGGGCGACGGGATACACGACGACGGAATTCGTCGCCCGCCCCTTCCAGCCCGACGGGATCGCCGGATCCGACAACCTCGGACGCGATGTCTTCACCCGGTTCATCGGCGGCGGCCAGACGCTCCTCCTCTACGCGCTGCTCGCCACCCTCATCGGCCTGGTGCTCGGCGTGCTCTTCGGGATGACCGCAGCCTACACCGGCGGCTGGCTCGACTCGCTCATCATGCGCAGCAACGATGTGCTGCTGGCGATTCCGCAGCTCGTCTTCGCGCTGCTGGCGATCACCGTGCTCGGGCCTCGGGGCTGGGTGCTCATCACCGTCATCGGCATCACCCACGCCCCGCGCATCGCCCGCGTGGCCCGCTCGGCCACTCTCGGGGTCATCAACGAGGACTACATCCGGGCGGCCGAAATGTACGCGATGCCGCGTCTGCGGCTGCTGACCCGCGAGATCATGCCCAACATCACCGGCCCGATGGCCGTTGAGGCCGGCCTGCGCCTGACATATTCGATCGGTGCGATCGCTTCGCTGTCCTTCCTGGGTCTGGGCATGCAGCCGCCGACCGCCGACTGGGGCCTGATGATCAACGAGAACCGCATCGCACTGTCCATCCAGCCCTGGGGTGTGCTTCTGCCGGTGGCAGCGATCGCACTGCTGACCATCGGCACGAACCTCATCGCCGACTCGATCGCACGGGCCTCGGCGTCATCGAACGTAGGTGAGCAATGACCAGCTTCGACACGACTTCCACCGGCAGCATCGCCACGGTCAGCCCGTCTGCGCGCCGCTCCTCAGCCTGGCATACTCGGGCACAGGAGGGCGGCAACGTCCTGGAGATCGACGATCTGCGCATCACCGCCACCGCCTCGGGAGCCGACGTCATCTCCGATGTCGACCTCGACCTCAAACCCTCGGAGATCCTTGCGCTGGTCGGCGAATCCGGCTCCGGCAAGACGACCGTCGGGCTGGCGGTGCTCGGGCACTTCCGCACCGGGCTCATGCATGCCGGCGGCACGGTGTGGCTCTATCCCTCCGACGCCGATGAACCGGCGGAGATGACCGCCCTGCCCGATGCCACGCTGCGCCAATTGCGCGGGGCCCGCGTTTCCTATATTCCGCAGGACCCGGCGCTCTCCCTCAACCCCGGCATGCGGGTCGGCGAGCAGATCAGCGAGGTCCTCGACATCCACGGCTTCGGGTCCTCCGCCGAGGAGCGCACCGAGCGGGTCCGTCAGGTGCTGCGCGAGGTCGGCCTGCCCGATGACGAGGCCTACCAGCGGCGCTGGCCGCACCAGCTCTCAGGCGGGCAGCAGCAGCGCATCGGGATTGCGATGGCCTTTGCGATGTATCCCGATGTGCTCGTCCTCGACGAACCGACCACCGGCCTCGACGTCGCCACCCAGGCGCAGGTGCTGGACACCATCCGCGAGATGACCGTGCGCAACAAGGTGGCCGGCCTCTACATCACCCACGACCTCGCCGTCGTGGCAGAGATCGCCGACCGAATCGCGGTGATGCTGCGCGGGCGCATCGTCGAACACGGCTCATGCGCCGATGTGCTCGAACGCCCCCAGCACGACTACACGAAGACGCTGCTGGCTGCCGTGCCGGATCTGGCCGGACGCAACCGGATCGGCGACTTCGAACGCGCTGACGTGCCAGAGCACGAGAAGGCCGCCGCCGAAGCCAGAGCCAAGGACGCTGAGAAGAGCCAGAAGACCCACCTGCTCACCACCGATGCCACCCACGCAAGCCCCGCCGCCGAGGCGGCCACCGCCTCGGGCTCGGAAACCGGCACCGCGAGCCCAGAGTCCGGCACCGCCGGTACCGCGAGCCCAGCGACAGGCACCTCGGGTACGGGCGGGGCGACGACGGCAAACCAGGTGGGCGAGCCGCAGCCGACGGCGCCGGCGCTCGATGCGGTGCTGCAGGTGCGCGGATTGGGCCTGAGCTACGGGCCGAAGACGATCCTCAAATCGATCGACCTCGACCTGCAGGCCGGGGAGTGCACCCTCCTGCTGGGTGAATCCGGTTCCGGCAAGACGACGTTGGCGCGCTCGATCGCAGGCCTCAACGACGGCTACACCGGCGATGTCATCTACCGTGGCGAGACGATCGCGCGTTCGACGCGGCAGCGCAGCATCGGCCAGCGCACCGACATCCAGTACATCTTCCAGTCGCCGTTCTCCTCACTCAATCCCCGGCGCACGATCGGCGAATCGCTGGCCGTGCCCCTGGAGATGGCCGGTGGGCTCAGTGCCGCCCAACGCCGCGAGCAGGTCAAGGACGCCCTCGATGCGGTGCGGCTCGGCCGCCAGTTCCACGACCGGCGCCCGGGTGACCTGTCGGGTGGTGAGCGGCAGCGTGCGGCGATCGCCCGCGCCCTGGTGAACATGCCCAGCGTCCTCATCTGCGATGAGATCACCTCTGCCCTCGATGTGTCCGTGCAGGCCAGCATCATCTCGCTGCTGCGCACCCTGCAGGACGAACGCGGTCTGGCGATGCTCTTCGTCACCCACAACATCGCCCTTGCCCGCCACATCGCCTCCCGCGTGGCGGTGCTCAACGGCGGCCGGATCGTCGATGACGGCCCGGTCGATATGGTGCTGGAGAACCCGCAGCACACGTACACACAGGAGTTGCTGACCAATGTCCCCAGCCTCTGAGACCGGCTCCCTCGCCGAGGTCTTCGACCGGCACGTGCGCGCAAGCGGCGGCGGCATGGCGTTCGCCGTGTGCCGCGACGGCGAGCTCATCTGCAGCCTGGCCGGCGGGCACACCTGCCGTGGCGGGGCTGCTGCGCCCGAGGTGTGGACGCCGGAGACGATGGCTGTGCTGTTCTCCGGGACGAAGGGCCTGGCCGCAGCCGTCGTCGGGATGCTCGTCGATGACGGGCTCATCGACGTCGAGGCACCCGTCGCCCGGTACTGGCCGGAGTTCGCGGCTGCCGGCAAGGACGAAGTGCCGGTGTGCCAGCTTTTGAATCACACGGTCGGGCTGCCCTATGTCGACCCGGATCCGGCCGGGCCCGGCGAGCAGTACGACAACCGGCTCATGGCCAGCCGGCTCGCAGCCCAGCAGCCTTTGTGGTCACCAGGCACCAAGGTCGCCTACCATGCGATCACCTATGGCTATCTGCTCTCCGAGCTCGTGTGGCGGGTCACCGGCGCTGATGTCGGCGAGCTCATCGCCGAACGCATCGCCGGCCCGCGCGGCCTCGACATCCACCTCGGGCTGCCTGCGGAGCTGGAGGACCGGGTTGCGCCGATCCACCAGGCGGCCGGCTATCGGGTCTCGACGTTCCTCGATGACGACCCCGAGCGCCGGGCGATCGTCGACCGGATGTACGCCGGGCTGCTGCTTTCCGGGGACAGCCCGTTCAACACCCGCGCCTTCCATGCCGCCCAGCAGGCCGCCGGCGGTGGCATCGCGACAGCGGAGTCGATGGCGCGGTTCTACGCGCTGCTGCTGGCAGACGGCGCAATCCTCTCCCGGCAGACGCGTGAGGTGTTCACCCGCACCTGGTCGGAGGGGATCGATGCGATCAACGACCGGCCGCTGCGCTTCGGCCTTGGGTTCGAACTCGCCGACCCGATCGGCACCTACGGGCCGGTCGAGGCGGCCTTCGGGCACTCCGGGGCCGGCGGGGGACTGCACGGCGCCTGGCCCGAGCATGGGATCGCGTTCTCGTTCCTCACCAATGAGATGCAGTCAGAGGATGTCGACACCCGGGTCAAGGATCTGCTCGCAGCGCTGTACGCGGAGGTGACCGGCTGAGCCGTCGGGGTCTCCGGCTTCCGAGTCTCTGACCGTGCAGCAGCTCGGTGACATCATGATGTCACCAGACGTCAAGGAGGTGCTGTGATGAATGTGCTGATTCGTGGACTCAGCGATGAGGCTGTCGCTCGAATCGACAGGAGTGCTGAAGAGCTGGGCCTTTCGCGCAATGAATACCTCCGGCGCAGGCTTGAGGGCGATGACTCCCGGCCGGCGGTCAAACTCACTGACGAGCACTGGAAGCGGTCGGCCGAGGTTCTTGCCGACCTCGCCGACCCCGACATCATGGCCGACGCATGGCGATGATGAGCTGGCTCATCGACACGTCCGCGTTCGTGCGGCTGCAGCTGGGGCAGGCGTCAGATTCTGGGATCTGGAACGCGCGGATCGAGCGCGGTCTCGTCCGGATATCGACGATCACCCGGCTCGAGGTCGGTTTCTCGGTGCGTGCCGGGGAAGCCGGGCGAATGATCTTCGCAGAGCCTCCGCTGTCGCTGATGCCGATCGAGTACCTGACGCCTGCGATGGAGGATCGTGCCTGGGGGGTGCAGATGCTGCTGGCAGACCGTGGCCAGCATCGTGCGCCGTCCATCCCAGAACTTCTCATCGCCGCAACTGCCGAGAAGCTGGGCCTGACTGTGCTGGCCGTGGACAAGGACTTCGACCTGATCGCAGAGATGACAGGACAGCCAGTGGAGACGTTCACGCTGCGTTGACGGCGATGGACTTGAGCCTGGGGCCCCTCGTCTCCGACGCCAGAAAGCAGCGGCACGCGGCACACGCGTGCGAACAACCTGGCCACCGTGAGCGGCCGTCGCTGCTCACCCCTCGACGTCGATGACCTGACGGGCGCGTGACTGGCGGTAGGTGGTGATCGCGATCGTCGTGACGACCAGCCCGACGACGGTCAGCCCGACACCGGTGAGCGCTGGCGCGCGGAAGCCGAGTCCGGCGTCGATGACGATGCCGCCGGCAAACGCGCCGAGCGCGTTGGCGAAGTTGAATGCCGCATGGTTCATCGCCGCAGTCAACGAGGGCGCGTCGTGGGATTCGCGCATGAGCCTGGCCTGCAGGGCAGTGACGAACAGCGAGCTGAAGATGCCGATGACCGACACGCAGCCGATCGCCAACGCCGGCACGTGGGCGAACAGCCCGAAGGTCAGCAGCACGATGCCCAGGCCGACGAGCCCGATGACAGCCGAGCGCTCGATCGACCGATCGACAAGCGGGCCTGCGACGAAGGTGCCGACGGTCATGCCGACCCCGAAGCACACGAGCACCCATGGGATCACCGAGGCGGGCAGCCCGGTGAGCTCGGTCAGGGTCGGGGCGATGTAGGTGTAGAGGGCGAACATGCCGCCGAAACCCACCGAGCCGGCGATGAGGGTGAGGATCACCTGTGGGCGCTTCATGGTGCGCAGCTCACCGCGGATCGACGGTGCGGCAGCCGGCGCGGTCTGTGGGACGAGGAAGAACACGGCCACCAGGGTCAGCAGGCCGATGAACGCGACGAGCGCATAGGCGACCCGCCACCCGAACTCCGTGCCGAGTGCGGCAGCGGCGGGCACACCGATGATGTTCGCGATCGTCAGACCCAGCATCACCCGGGCCATTGCAGTGCCCTTGCGGTGCGCGGGTGCCAGGGTGGCGGCGACGACGGCGCCGACGCCGAGGAACGCACCGTGCGGGAGGCCGGTGATGAACCGGGAGACGAGCATGAGGTGCATCGTCGGGGCCAGGGTCGATCCGACGCTGCCGATGACGAAGACGACCATGAGGCTCAGCAGCAGGCAGCGGCGGTCCAACTTGGCCGCCAACGCAGTGATGACCGGTGCGCCGACGACGACGCCGAGCGCATACAGCGACACCGCATGCCCAGCTGTGGTGATCGAGGAGTCAAGGCCCTCGGCGATCTGCGGCAGCAGGCCCATGGTGGCGAACTCGGCGGTGCCGATGCCGAAAGCGCCGATGGCAAGTGCGAAGACGGCGAGCTTGGCGACGCGCGGGTTCGTCGGTGCCGCAGCCGAGGCGGTGGCTGAGGTGGCGCCGTGCGGGCGGCGCTCAGCTGCGGGCATGCGGTCTCCTGTCAGAGTGGGCGAGCGAGGCGCTGGTGCAAACAGTCGGTGTCCAGTGGCTATTCCAACCGGACCTGAGTCGCGACTGACATCACAGTCGGGGCCGAGGCGGCTTGGTCGAGCTCACCGTGTTTCGATCACCCGGTCGGCAGGCATGGATGCGGTGAAGTCCTCGGCAAGCTCAGCCATCGCTTCGCGCTGTCGGAGGCGGAATCCGGTCTGGTAGCGCTTCACCTCCGATGCTGGAATGCGGGGATGCACCGAGCTGGTGTCTGCACGGAGTTCGCCCCGGTCGATGAGCCGCACGACCGTCATGCGGCTGACACCGAGCACGTCGGCTGCTTGAGTCGCGGAGAGCGTCGCCTCGGCAGGGAAGACAACGGCGTCGCGCCGCTGCGAGGATCGGTCACGTTTCGTTGTTCCAGCCATATCCTCATTCTCCGTCAGAAGTGCTCGAAACGCCCAGGCTTCTGTGCCTCAGAACCCGTTGACCGGTTCAGGCTGATACGGGCAGAGAAAGCTCGAGCACCGGCGGATCGAGGTCGTAGCGCACCTGCTGACGCACGGCCTGCTCGGTCACCTGCAGGCCGCGAGCAGCGATCGCATCGAACAGGGCCAGCGCTGCCGGGTGCATCGTGTCTTCCGGCAGGTCGATCGGTTCGCTCAGATCCCATTCGGCGACCAGCTCTGTGCGCTCCGGCAGCTGGCCGACCTCCGTGCGATCACCACCCCAGCCGGCAGGCAGCGGCTGCTCGACCGCCCAGCACAGCAGCACTTCCAGTGAGGCGCGCGGGCCCTCGCGCATCCCTGTCCACATCGCCCCAGTCGGTGTGTGCACGGCAGCAGTGAGCTCTCGGTAGAGCTCTTCGAACCCAGTCGAAGCGACGTCGTCATCGAGGGCTTCGGCCTCGGCTTCGGAGGCCACCCGGATGATCCGTCCGGCATAGGGCAGCGGCGGGCAGCGCCTCTCGCTCACCGGCACCGGGCGGGCGAAACAGTCGAGCATCGTATGCGAGGCGGCGATCGCAGCATCCTGCACGGCCCGCTCGGCCACCAGCTGCTGTTCATACGCACGCAGCACCGCGACCGGGTCGCCGCTGTCCACCGCCGCCCGGACCTGGGCCAGCGGAACCCCGGCCCGCCGCAGCTGGCAGATGACAGCCCCGTCACGCACCTGTTCCTCAGCGTAGAGTCGATACCCGGTAACCGGGTCGGTTTCGGCCGGAACAAGCAGCCCGGTCTCGTCATAGTGCCGCAGCGCCTTGACGCTGAGGCTTGTCGCCTGTGCGAACTCACCGATCTTCATCATGGGTCCAGTCTCCGGTCTCCCCTCACAGGAGGGTCAACCGCGGCTGTCATCCCTGGTCACTCGGGCCAACGAGCCTCCTACTTCACTTCCTTCAGGCACCAGCACCGGTCGCCGACCTCACCGAACACGTCTGTCTCGATCCCGCCGAGGTCGATCGGCAGCTCCGAGCCTGGGGTGAGTACGCGGAACCCGGCCCGGTGTGCGAACGTGGCCCGCGCCTCGGAAGCGGAGGCCACGAGCAGGCAGCGGGTCGGCAGCCCGGCAGCCGAGAGCACCTGCGGGGCCATGCCCGCCAGCACCGTGGCCAGCCCCTGCGAGCGGAACTCCTCGGCGGTGGCCAGCGCCCGGATGAGCAGCGCCTGGCCGTTGTCGAAGCTCACCGCGGTGACGGCGAGCACGGCGGCGATCTGCCCATCGGCGGACCGGGCGATGAGCCCGGAGTCCTGCGGAAGGAACGCGAAGTCCGCGCCCGAGGCGCCGGTCGCCTCGGCAGCCCGCAGCACCTCGGCAGCGGGGCCGTGGTCATCGGCAGTGAGCAGGTCGAAGCTGTAGCCGGCGTCGACGAGCCGCTGGGCGTAGCGCAGATGGCGCTGGGCGACGGCGGAATCGTGGAGCCCGGAGTGGAGGAGAGCCATGAGACCCACGATATCGGCACCGGGTGCGGGCGATACACTGACCGGCATGGGAAAGAAGTCCAAGAAGTCCAAGGAAGAGCTCATCGCCAAGCGCCTGGCCAAACAGCAGGCCGCCGGCTTCGTCAAGCGCCCCTTCGAGGGCCTGCCATTCGAAGCCGACCTCGTGTGCCTGCGCGAACTCGTGCCCGCCGCGACCGCGACCGCGAAGCTGAACGAGGAGCACGGCGGCGGCGAGATCGTCATCGCCTCGCTGCTGCCGGCGGCCTGGCAGGCACTGCACCGCCAGGACGGCGTCATCATGGCCGGCATGCAGGTCCCGGTCGCCTCCCCGGATCCCTCCCGCGACATCGCCGCAGCGATCCTCAAGGTCAAGGACGCCGAGCCCGGCACCTACGCCGAAGCCAACGCCAACCCCGGTTCCGGCCCGCGACTGCAGGACATCCTCGACACCTCTGCTCCCTTCACCGTCAGCGTGCAGGAGACCTTCGACTACTGGCTCGCCGATGACCCCGAGCACCGCGATGAGGACCTCGCCGGTGCGCTCGAACAGGCCAACGAGTCGATCAGCCCGACGGAGAAGCTCGTCTCCGCCGACTCCGCATACTGGACCGAGATGGGCGGGCACATCTACCTGCGCTGGGCGCAGAAGCAGGACGAGGACACCGTCATGAACGGCCTGGCCCGCCTGCACGCCCGCGGCGAGAACACCGTCTCCGGGCTCGGCCGCTACCTCGGCTGCTTCCGCGCCCACGGCATCGTCATCCCCGTCTGGGAGCTGCCCGACGGCACCCAGCCCGACGCGGTCGAAGAGCCGCTGGGCGAGTTCGCCAAGAAGCTTGATGCCGCGATGAACGAGTCCGGCAGTCTCGACTACGACGAACGCCGCGCCAAGGCCGGCGTCGTCTCCCGCCAGCTCACCATCCGCTGACCCACCGCCCGCTGCACCTCAGGAGGCAGGATCCGATGTCTGCACCCACAGCTGTTGCCGCGATCATCCCGGCCAAGGATGAAGCCGAGCGGATCGCCGCGACCGTGGCCGCCACCCGGCAGATCCCCGGTGTCGACCTCGTCATCGTCGTCGACGACGGCTCCTCCGACGACACCGCGAACCTGGCCCGCCAGGCCGGGGCGCAGGTGCTCGTGCACCGGAAGAACCGCGGCAAGGCCGCAGCGATGATGACCGGCGCATTCGCCGTGCGCAACCGCGAGATCACCGACGCGCCCACCGGCCAGCAGCCAGAGCACCGGGCGCTGCTGTTCATCGACGCCGACTTAGAGGACTCCGCCGTCGCCACCGCACCTCTGACCGCACCGGTGCTCGCCGGCGAGGCCGATATGACGATTGCGATCCTGCCGCCGCAGAAGCGCTCCGGCGGCGGATTCGGGTTCGTCGTCGGCCTGGCGAAGAAGGGCATCGCCGAGCTCACCGGCTTCGAGGCCACCCAGCCGTTATCGGGCATGCGGTGTCTGAGCCGTGAGGCCTTCGAAGCCGCCCTGCCGTTCGCCGCCGGCTGGGGAGTCGAGACCGCCATGACCATCGACGTCCTCGACGCCGGGCTGCGCGTGACAGAGGTTGAATGCGACCTCCACCACCGGGTGACCGGCAAGGACCTCAAGGCCCAGCTGCACCGGGCCGCCCAGTACCGCGACGTGCTCCGAGCACTCACGGTGCGCCGGGCCCGCCGAGCCCGTCACCGCCTCGGGCGCGGCACCCGCTGACCCGCCCCGAAAGGAGACCACAACTGTGACCCTGTCCTTCGGCTACCTCGGACCCGAGGCGACCTTCACCGAGGCCGCACTCATCCAGCTGCTCACCGCCCACGACCGGATGGACGCTGTCCGCACGCCCATGCGCAGCGCCGACGCCGCCCTGGCCGCCGTGGCCGCAGGCGAGCTGACCGGCGCGGTCGTGCCGATCGAGAACTCACTCGAAGGCGGCGTGCCGGCAACCCTCGACGCGCTCACCCAGCACGATGAGCTGCAGATCGTGGCCGAAACCGTCGTGCGCGTGCGCTTCGTCCTCGCCGCCAAACCCGGCACCGAGCTTGCCGATGTCACCGCGTTCTCCACCCACCCGCACGCCGAGGCGCAGACCCGGGCCTGGCTGTCTGAGAACCTGGCGGCCGCCCACTACATCCCCGCCGCCTCAACCGCGGCCGCCGCCCGCGACCTCGCAGAGTCGGACGTCGACTACCAGGTCGCGATCTGCCCGGCCCTGGCCGCCGAACGCTACGGTCTCACGGTGCTCGCCGACGACATCGGCGACCGCAAGGACGCCGACACCCGGTTCGTGCTCGTCTCCACCAAACGCGAACTGCCCGAACCCACCGGGGCGGATAAGACGACGCTCGTCGCCGCGCTCGCCTCGGACCGGGCCGGTGCGCTGCTGGAGCTGCTCGAGCAGTTCTCCACCCGCGGGGTCAACCTCTCACGCATTGAATCCCGGCCCACCGGCGACGGGCTGGGCCTCTACCAGTTCTCCATCGACGCGCAGGGGCATGTGGCCGAACCGCGGATGGCCGAGGCGCTGGCCGGCGTGCACCGGATCGCCCGCCGCCTGCAGTTCCTCGGCTCCTACCCCTCGGCTGATGGGGAGAAGGTCGTCGTCGACCCGGATATGACCGCCCAGGCCTTCACCGCCGCCCACGAGTGGCTTGCGGCGATCCGGGGCTGAGATGACGCTGGGGGTCGGCTCCGAGACCGGGCGGCTGCGGGAGGTCATCGTGCACCGGCCCGGCATCGAGCTGGAGCGGCTGACCCCGAGCAATATGGGCGAACTGCTCTTCGACGACGTGCCCTTCGCCGAAGTAGCCCGCAGCGAACACGACGGCTTCATCACAGCCCTGCGCGAGGCCGGAGTCACCGTCCACCTCTTCAGCGACCTGCTCGCCGAAAGCCTCACAGTGCCCG